>NZ_JBEXNM010000067.1:0-49946 GCF_040611095.1 Streptomyces sp. NPDC003077
GGTCTTGCGTTTCCGACTCTATCAGATCCTCGCGGCCCTGATTTTCGCCGGTTCGCGGTCCGGGCTGCCTTTCGGCCGCCTTTCTCGCGGTTTCCGACTTTATCAGATCCTTTTCCGTGGCCGTTCCCCGGCGTAAGCCGTGGACGTCAGCGAATTCGCATCCGATTCCCCGTCGGAGGGGCTTGCGCCTTTCGGCGCGGTCACTACGTTAGACGATTTTCTCGATAAACCGTAATCGGCCCGGGGAATTCTCGTTCGGCGCTGCCGAAGAGAGTCCCCTGTCGAGGGAATCGTTCGTAGGTAGTGGGGGTGTCGCTTGTCGGCTCGCGCAGATAGCGCTGCCCTTCTCAAGCGGCTCGGGCTACGTTAGGCGCTCGCCGGGGCGGAGTCAAGCAACCCTGGTCCGGCGGTTTCGCGGGACGTGCGGGCGGTACGGGCTGACGGTCGGGTCGCCGTCGATCCAGAAGCGCCAGGGGTGGACGGCGCCCTCGCCGCCCACGCCGGTGCGCGGGCCGTTGCGCACCTGATCGGGGTGCGCGGGCGTGCCGTGGCGGACCGACAGCGGGGCGTCGGGGCCGGCGCAGATGTCGATGCAGTTCAGATTGCGGTCGATGTCCAGGGCGGTGGCCAGGCGGGCGGGGCCCTTGGCCAGTTCCTTGGGGGTGCGGGCCTTGGGGCGGCGTTCGGCCGCCAGCTTCTCGCCCGTGAGGATTTCACCTGCTCGGAGCAGTACTCCGCTGGCGGTGCCTTCGGGGCCGCAGACCAGGTTGAGGCTGAACCACATGCCGTAGATGAAGTACACGTACGCGTGGCCGGGAGGGCCGAACATCGAGGCGTTCCGCTCGGTGCGTCCGCGATAGGCGTGTGATCCGGGGTCCGACGCGCCGCTGTACGCCTCCACCTCGGTCAGGCGCAGCTCGATCGGCCCCTCGGGGGACATCCGGACGAGGGTGCGGCCGAGCAGGTCCGGGGCGACTTCCAGGACCGGGCGGTCGAAGAAGTCGCGGGGCAGCGGCATACGGTCAGGTGCGACGATCATGCGTTCCGAGGGTAACCCAGCGGACCTCGTCGCAAGGGGTGGAACGGAGAGCGGGCGACTGTGGCGCCGCTTGGTGGGAAGGCGTGGGCCGGGCGCCCGTTCCGTGGGGAGAGTGGAACCGGTCCGCTTCGTTTGGCGTGGTCAGGGTTCGGAATCGGCCAATCGGGGTGTGCGGGCGGACGGGGCCGTACGGAGCACGAGTGCGTACGGTCTTCGCGTCCGTTCGAGACGAAGTTCACGGCGAGGTTCAGGCAGCGGCCTGGGGAGGATGATCATGGGATTCAAGAAGCTGTTGGCGAGCCTGGGGGCCGGGGGCGCTTCGGTGGAGACGGTGCTCTTCGAGGAGAACGTCGTGCCGGGCGGGGTCGTGCAGGGTGAGGTGCGGATCCAGGGCGGCTCGGTGGCCCAGCGGATCGAGGGGCTCTCGGTCGGGCTCCAGGCCAGGGTCGAGGTCGAGGGGGGCGACTCCGAGTACAAGCGGGACGTGGAGTTCACCAAGCTGCGGCTGGGTGGCGAGTTCGAGGTGCAGGCGGGAGCGATCCACACGGTGCCGTTCGGGCTGGAGATCCCATGGGAGACGCCGATCACGATGTTCCAGGGGCAGCACCTGCACGGGATGAGTGTGGGGGTCACGACCGAGCTGGCGATCGCCCGGGCGGTGGACTCCGGGGACCTCGACCCGGTGAACGTGCACCCGCTGCCGGCGCAGCAGGCCATCCTGGACGCGTTCGGGCGGCTCGGGTTCCGCTTCAAGAGCGCGGACCTGGAGCAGGGGCACATCCGGGGCACGCGGCAGCGGCTGCCCTTCTACCAGGAGATCGAGTTCTTCGCGCCGTCCCAGTACCGCGGCCTGAACCAGGTCGAGCTGTCCTTCGTGGCCGACGACCGCGCGATGGACGTCGTCCTGGAGATGGACAAGAAGCCGGGGCTGTTCACCGAGGGGTCGGACTCCTACCGGGCGTTCCAGGTGGAGCTGGCCGACTTCCAGGGGACCGACTGGGCGGCGTACCTGAACCAGTGGCTCGCCGAGGTCGGTGGGCAGCGGAACTGGCTCTAACCTGACCGCGAAGGTGTCAGTACGCGACTCAGGAGGTGTCGAGGTGTCCGAGCCGAAGCGACGGCCGCTCCCGCACGATTTCCACCCGCCGGTGCCCGCGTTCACGGTGGTGAGCGACGACGTGCCGTCCGGGGGGACGCTGCCCGCGGCGCAGGTCCATGCCGAGGGGAACACCTCCCCGCACCTGCGGTGGGAGGGAGCGCCCGAGGGCACTCGCAGCTACGCCGTCACCTGCTTCGATCCGGACGCGCCGACCGGCAGCGGTTTCTGGCACTGGTCGGTCTTCGACATTCCGGCGTCGGTGACCGAGCTGCCGGCGGGTGCCGGTACCGGTGACATGAAGGGGCTCCCCCCTGAGGCCGTCCATGTGCGCAACGACTACGGGACGCGGGACTTCGGGGGCGCGGCGCCGCCGCCCGGGGACGGTCCGCACCGCTATGTGTTCACCGTGTACGCGGTGGACCAGGAGAAGCTCGGTCCGGACGCGGACGCGTCGCCGGCCGTGGTGGGCTTCAACCTGCGGTTCCACACGCTGGGCCGGGCCCAGCTGATCGCCGAGTACGAGGTGCCCGCCGAGGGCTGACCTCGTGGCGGGCCCGGGCCGGTCCGGCCTCATGGGTCGGCCCGGGCCCCGCGTTCCGGTCCGGCCGCCTTGGACCGGCCCGTTAAATGCGTTGCGCCCCGGCGCCCCCGATCGCACAGTGGTGACTGGCTGACCGTTCGCATCCGGCCGTCGGGCAGCCGACACCGCAGTGGCGGGGGCGGTGGGGCGCCGGTGTGTCGCCCCTTCGTTCGCCGGAGTCCGCACTCGTGTCGGACGACCGCGTTGGCTGTCATGCGCTCCGGGCTCCTGATGACACGGGGGCGGGAGCCCGGAGCGTCCAGCCCCGCCGTCGAAGCGGTCCCGCCCGTCGCGGGCGCGGCGCGGGACTTTTCCGACCCCTCATCTCCTGATCACCTGTCATTTGCCTTCTGGCGTGCGGAAATTGCGTTGTCCCGGGAAACAGTGCACCTGCACAGTGGTGCCACTTCGCCGAGGGGCGAACGGGGTTCCGGGAGGTGGACGGGATGCGGGAGACGCTGGTGCTCAACGCGAGCTTCGAGCCACTGGCGGCGGTGTCCCTGCGGCGGGCGGTGGTGCTCGTCATGCAGGACAAGGCCGTGGTCGAGCGGGCGCATCCGGGGTTGCGGATCCGCGCCGCCTCGGTGGACATGCCGCTCCCCCAGGTGATCCGGCTGAGCAGGTACGTCAGGGTGCCGTTCCGAAGACGGGCGCCCTGGTCGCGGCGGGGTGTGCTGGCGCGGGACCAGCACCGGTGCGCATACTGCGGGCGGCGGGCGACCACGGTGGACCACATCGTGCCCCGGTCGCGCGGCGGTGGTGACACTTGGCTGAATACCGTCGCCTCCTGCGCGGAGGACAATCACCGCAAGGCGGACCGAACGCCGGAGCAGGCGGGGATGCGGCTGCTGAGGCGGCCGTTCGAACCGACGCCGGTGGACGTCCTCCTGGCGTCGCTGACGGACGGGGCGGTACGGGGCGAAGTGGCGGGGTGGCTGGGAGCGTCCGCCTGATGGGCGGACAGGCCTGACGGCGGACGAACGGACAGATCTGACGGCGATCGCCCAACCTCTCGCTTCGGTGCGGAGGTTGGGCGATCGCCGTCAGCGCGGCGGACCGTGGCGGCCCGTCAGTCGATCGGGGGCTGCTCGCGGTGCGGAGCGGTGGACTTGGTGGTGCCGCCGCCCGACGGGTTGAAGCCGCCGCCCGCGGGGTTGAAGCTGCCGATGGCGCCGCTGAGGCCCTTGAGGGCGTCGCCGATCTCGCTGGGCACGATCCAGAGCTTGTTGGCGTCGCCCTCGGCGATCTTCGGGAGCATCTGGAGGTACTGGTAGGAGAGCAGCTTCTGGTCCGGGTCGCCGGCGTGGATGGACTCGAAGACCGTGCGGATCGCCTGGGCCTCGCCTTCCGCGCGCAGGGCCGCGGCCTTGGCCTCACCCTCGGCCCGCAGGATCGCCGACTGCTTCTCACCCTCGGCGGTGAGGATCGCGGACTGCCGGGTGCCCTCGGCCTGGAGGATCGCGGCGCGCTTGTCCCGGTCGGCGCGCATCTGCTTCTCCATCGAGTCCTGGATGGAGGTCGGCGGCTCGATGGCCTTGAGCTCGACGCGGTTGACGCGGATGCCCCACTTGCCGGTGGCCTCGTCGAGGACGCCGCGCAGCGCCGCGTTGATCTCCTCGCGGGAGGTCAGCGTCCGTTCCAGGTCCATGCCGCCGATGATGTTGCGGAGGGTGGTGACGGTGAGCTGCTCGATGGCCTGGATGAAGCTGGACACCTCGTAGGTCGCGGCCCTGGCGTCGGTGACCTGGTAGTAGATGACCGTGTCGATGTTGACGACCAGGTTGTCCTGGGTGATCACCGGCTGCGGCGGGAACGGCACGACCTGTTCGCGCAGGTCGACGCGGTTGCGGATGGAGTCGATGAACGGGACGACGATGTTCAGGCCGGCGTTCAGCGTGCGGGTGTAGCGGCCGAAGCGCTCGACGATGGCGGCGCTGGCCTGCGGGATGACCTGGATCGTCTTGATGAGTGCGATGAAGACGAGCACCACCAGGATGATCAGGACGATGATGATCGGTTCCACAGCGGCTCCCGTCGCCCTTCGGTAGTGGTTCTGTGCCGGCCGGGCCGGCTTGTCGGTTGATCGAGTCTTTCAGAGTCGAGGGCCGTTGGGCAGGGCGTTCGGCCGTTCTCCTGCGGGTCCGACCGGGAGGCGGGCGGTTTTCGGCTGAACTGCGGCTCGCCGACGGCGCGTAGGGATACGCGGCGCGGTGACGTGCCATCAGGTGCCGTGGACCGCCGCCCCCTTCAGTCCGCGGGCGCTCCGGAGGTGAGGGGGCGACGCCTCACAGGACCATCGCGGTCGCGCCCTTGATCTCGACCACGTCCACGGTCTCCCCGGGCTCGTAACTCTTGTCCGGGTCCAGGGCGCGGGCCGACCAGACCTCGCCCTCCAGCTTGATGCGTCCCCCTTCGCCGTCGACCCGCTCCAGCACCGTGGCCGTCTTGCCCGGAAGGGCGGCGACGCCGGAGGCCAGGCCCGGACGTTGCGCGCTGTGGCGCTTGGCGATGGGCCGTACGACCGCGATGAGCGCGACCGAGACGGCGACGAACACGACGACCTGAAGGATCACGCCGCCGCCCAGTGCCGCGGTGACGGCACCGGCGGCGGCGCCGATCGCGAGCATCCCGAATTCGGGCATCGCGGTCACGACGAGCGGGATGCCCAGCCCCACGGCGGCGATCAGCCACCACACCCATGACTCCACGCGTTCATGGTAGGCGCGCGACCCGGTCGGGGACAGGGCCGCGGTGGCCGGGGCCGGTCATGGTCCGGCTACGAATCGGTCAGGAAAGGGGAAGCCCCTGAGCGGTCCAGCGGTCGCCGCGGCGCTCGACGATCAGCGGCAGGCCGAAGCAGCGGGAGAGGTTGGCGGAGGTCAGCTCCAGGTCGAGCGGGCCGGCCGCGAGCACCTTGCCCTGGCGGATCATCAGGACGTGGGTGAACCCCGGCGCGATCTCCTCGACGTGGTGGGTGACCATGACCATCGAGGGGGCGTACGGGTCGCGGGCCAGCCGGCCCAGGCGGCGGACCAGGTCCTCGCGGCCACCGAGGTCGAGCCCGGCCGCGGGCTCGTCCAGGAGCAGCAGCTCCGGGTCGGTCATCATGGCGCGGGCGATCAGGGTGCGCTTGCGCTCGCCCTCGGAGAGGGTGCCGAACTTGCGGTCCAGGTACTCGCTCATGCCCAGGCGGTCCAGGAAGGCGCGGGCGCGGTCCTCGTCGACGGCCTCGTAGCTCTCCTGCCAGCCGGCGGTCATGCCGTACGCGGCGGTCAGCACCGTCTGCAGCACGGTCTGGCTGCGCGGCAGCTTGTCGGCCAGCGCGATGCCCGCGATGCCGATGCGTGGGCGCAGCTCGAAGACGTCGACCTTGCCGAGCGTCTCGCCGAGGATGGTGGCGGTGCCGCTGCTCGGGAAGAGGTAGCTGGACGCGACGTTCAGGAGGGTGGTCTTACCCGCTCCGTTGGGGCCGAGGATGACCCACCGCTGTCCTTCCTTGACCGACCAGGAGACCTGGTCCACCAGAGCCCGTCCGTCGCGGACCACCGATACGTCCACCAGCTCCAGTACATCGCTCATGAGCGCGTTGTCTCCCATTGCATCTCTCGGTCTCAGCGTGCGCCTGTGGGCGCATCCCCTCAGCAAACCTACGCCACTGGATGTCAGTGCCTGTCCTTAGGCTGGGGACCATGCTCGATGAACCTCGTTCCGGACGGCTGGCTGCGTGGGGAAACGCCCTTTTGGCCGGTCTTGTCTCACCTGATGAAGCCGCGGAGCGGATCGCGCGGGATGACGTGGTGCACCGCGTGCGGGGCCTGCCCGGGGAGCCGGCCCCGGTCGGGCTGACGCTGGCCCTGGGGCGGCTGCGCGCCCTGGGCGCGACGGGCCTCGGCGTGGCGCTGCCGGTGCCCGGGCACCCGCTGGGGCTGAGCGGGCCGCCCGAGTTCAACGCCCGGGCGCTGGAGGCCGGGGAGGCGGTGACGGTCCCGGGCCTCGCGCTGGGGCTGGTGCCGGAGGTGTACGAGGCCGGGCCCGAGGGCGAGTGGTCGGCGCCGGACGTCCATGTGGAGGTGGTCTGGCACTGCCTGGCGATACGGGACGCCCCGCCCGCGGACGTCCCCTCGCTCGGCGAGGCGGAACGGGAGCTGGCGGAGGCGCTTCGGGAGGCGACCGAGGTCCTGACCCGGCTGGACGTGGCGGGGTCGGGCCCGGTGGCGCAGGCCGCGCTGGCGGCGTACCGCGCCCGGGCCGAGGCCGGGCGGCAGGTGCTGGCGCCGGGGTACCCGCCGCGCGCGGTGCGGGTGCTGGAGCTGGCGCAGCGGGTCGGTGCGCTGATCCGGATCGCCGGCCAGGCGGGCGGGGACGGCCGGGAGCACGGCGGCGCGGTCAGCTCGTCGGAGATGGCGGCCCGGGCGGAGGCGCTGCGGCCGGTGGAGCGGACGGCTCGTCGGGCGCAGGTGGCCGCGTACAACGCGTACGTGGAGGAGCGGGAGAGGGGGCGCGGCTGAGGGAGAGCCGGGACGGGCTTGGGGCCCGGGGGCCGGGAGAGGTTCGGAGCCCGGTGGCCGGGGCGGTGCCGCGCGGCGGCTGTCTGATGGGCGGGCGCGGGGCTTGGCAGCCGGGAGGGGCTCGGGAGCCGAAAGCCGGGGCGGTGCCGCGCGGCGGCTGTCTGATGGGCGGGCGCCGGGATGGGGGCCGAGCCACGGTCTGATGGCCGGTGGCGGTGCCACGCCCTGAGGTGAGTGCGCCCGAAAGCGGAAGTGGAGCCGTCGCGACACCGCGAGGCTCCGAAGGCTCCGAGGGACGAGGACGGGGCCCGGGCCGGGAACGAGCCGGTGCGGCACGGGGCCGCGGTCGTCGTCGGGATCCCGGACGGCGGGGCACAGGGAGCCGGAGTGCCCCGCCGGGACCTGGGGTCAGCTGTTCGACGATTCGTTGCCGAAGGCCGGGTTCAGCGCGCCGGCGACGGCGAGGTTGCCGCCCGCGACGTTCGCCGGGACGTGCACCGGCGCCTGGGCGGTGCCGCCCGAGACGGCGCCCGGCGCGTTGGTGGCCTTGCCGTCGGCCTGGCCGCCGCCGGCCGCACACGCGGAGCCGGCCGCCGCGCCGACGGCGAGACCGGCGGTGACGAGGGCCATGAGGGCTTTCCTGCCAGTGTTCATGGAGGGGTTCTTTCTGTGCCGCGGGCTCGGGGAGCCCTGGTGCCGCGGGTGGTGGACGGACGCGAAGGGCCGGTGCCGCCCGGGAGGTGCGGCGGACCGGCCCTGGAGCCCGTGCGCGGGTGCCGTCAGACGTTCTTGCAGTCGTTGTCCTTGGCCACGTTGCCGATGCCGACCACGTTGGTGGTGTTGCCGCAGAGGTTCAGGGGCACGGACACCGGCAGCTGCGTGGTGTTGCCGGCGACGACGCCCGGCGAGTCCTTCGCGAGACCGCGGGCGTCACCGCCGTGGGCCGAGGCGGCACCGGCGCCGGCGACGGCGAGGCCGCTCGCCGCGATCATGACGGTCACGGCCTTCTTGATGTTCATCACTGTGGACCTTCCGTGCGAAAGCCGCGGCCCGTCGCCGCGGCACGCATGGAGAACGGGCCCGCACCGGCCAGGTTGCGCCGGTCGGGTGACATCCACACGACGGTATGAATCTCAGATCTGAAGACGACGTGGCCGGGTGGCCGCCTCGTCGGAGTCCGGCGGGCGGACGCGGGCGGCGGGGCCCGGTCCGTGCTCCACCGGGCCCGCGGAGACCGCCGGGGCTCGCGCCCTCAGGCCCCGATCCCGTGCCGGACCGCCCACAGGGCGGCCTGGGTGCGGTCGGCGAGGTCCAGCTTCATGAGGATGTTGGAGACGTGCGTCTTGACGGTCTTCTCGGAGAGGACGAGCGCGCGGGCGATCTCCCGGTTGGACCGGCCGTCCGCGATCAGGCTGAGTACCTCGCGCTCCCGTTCGGTGAGCGTGGAGCCGCGCCCGGTGCCGTTGCCGGCCTCCTCCTGGGAGAGCAGCGCGCAGGCCACCTCGGGTTGGAGCAGCACGTGCCCGGCGTGCACCGAGCGGATGGCGCCGGCCAGGGCGTCCGGGTCGACGTCCTTGTAGACGTAGCCGGCCGCGCCCGCGCGCAGCGCCGGGACGACCGTGCGCTGCTCGGTGAAGCTGGTGACCACCAGGACGCGCGCCGGGTTGTCCAGTTCGCGGAGTTTGCGCAGCGCCTCGACGCCGTCCATGCCGGGCATCTTGACGTCCATCAGGACGACGTCCGGGCGGAGCCGTTCGGCGGCGGCGACGCCCTCCGCGCCGTCGGACGCCTCCCCCACCACCTCGATGTCGTCCTGGACCTCCAGGAACGTCCGCAGCCCGCGCCGTACGACCTGATGGTCGTCGACGAGCAGGACCCGGATCACCGCCGTGGCGGGGCCGGGGCGTTCCGTGCCGTCCTTCTCGTAATCAGCCACCGGGTACCTCCATCTCCACGGCGGTGCCCTTGCCGGGCGCCGACTCCACGGTGAGCTTGCCGCCGACGCCGCTCGCGCGGTCGCGCATGGACACCAGCCCCAGGTGGCGTCCGGCCCGGCGGACCGCGCCGGGGTCGAAGCCGTGCCCGTCGTCGGCGACGCGCAGGATCACGCGGGCGCCGTGCCGGGCGAGGGTGACGTCCACCCGCTGGGCGTCGGAGTGGCGCAGGGCGTTGTGCAGCGCCTCCTGGGCGACTCTCAGGAGCGCTTCCTCCTGGGCGGCGGGGAGCGCGCGCACCCCGCGGGACTCGAAGGTCACACGGGCGGTGTGCGCCCGGTCCAGCACCTGGGCCTGCGAGCGGAGGGTGGCGACCAGACCGTCCTCGTCCAGCGCGGCGGGCCGCAGTTCGACGACGGCGGCGCGCAGTTCGTCGGCGGCCTCGGCGGCGAGCGCGGTGATCTGCCGCAGCTCTTCCTTGGCGCGTACGGGGTCGCGGTCGACCAGAGCCGTGGCGGCCTGCGCGGTGAGCCGCAGCGAGAACAGCTTCTGGGCGACCGCGTCGTGCAGTTCGTGGGCGAGGCGGGCGCGCTCCCCGGCGATGGTCAGTTCGCGGCTGCGCTCGTACAGGCGGGCGTTGGTCAGGGCGATGGCGGCGTGCTGGGCGAGAATGCCGAGCAGCCGCTCGTCCTCGGCGGTGAACCCGCAACTCCCCGCGGGCTTGGGGGACTTCTTGTTGGCGAGGAACAGCGCGCCGAGGATCTCGTCACCGTCGGCGATGGGCAGGCCGATGAAGTCGGACAGTTCCGGGTGGGCGGCGGGCCAGCCGCCGAAGCGGGGGTCCTGGCGGACGTCGCCCAGGCGCTGCGGTGTGGCGTTGTGCAGCATGGCGGCGAGGATGCCGTGCTGGCGGGGCAGCGGGCCGATCGCCTTCCACTGCTCCTCGCTGACGCCGTCCACCACGAACTGCGCGAAGCCGCCGTGGTCGTCGGGCACCCCGAGGGCGCCGTACTCGGCGTTCAGCAGCTCGCGGGCGGAGGCGACGATCGTCTTGAGGACGTCGCGCACCTCCAGGTGGCGGCTCATGGCGAGGATGGCGGAGCTGACGGCGGGGATACCGGCGCCCGTCCCGTCCCCCGGCGCGTCTCCCGGTCCGTTGGTCATGGCCTCACCGTACCGGCGGGGGTATGGCGACCGGATCGGACCACCGGCGGCCGGTGCTTACGCCGGATGGCCTAGGTCCCGGTGACGAGGCCGTTTGGGGAGCGGACCGGGGCCGTCCGGGGAAGGGCCGGGGGGCCGTCCGGACGGCGGTCCTAGTCCGAAGTGCCCGGCGGCGGCCCGTCCGGCGCCCGAGGTGGCCGGTGGGGCTCCGTTCCTACGGTGAGGGAGACGGCAAGACGAGAACCGAGGGGACGGGGTCGGAGATGCCGGTGGCAATCATCACGGGGGCATCGAAGGGGCTGGGGCGCGCGCTCGCGGGCGCGCTGGCCGGGCGCGGCTGGGACCTGGTCGTAGACGCCAGATCCGCGGGGCCGCTGGCCGCGGCGGCGGGGGAGCTGCGGGCGGCCGGGACCCGCGTGGTCGCGCTGCCGGGGGACGTGACGGACGCGGACCACCGGTCCGCCCTGGTGGGCGCCGCCCGCGAGCTGGGCGGCCTGGACCTGCTGGTCAACAACGCGAGCGTGCTGGGCGCCGAGCCGCTGGCGCGGCTGGCGGACCACACGCTGGCCGGGCTGCGGGCGGCGCTGGAGGTCAACGCGGTGGCGCCGCTGGGCCTCGTCCAGGAGGCGCTGCCGCTGCTGCGGGCGGGTTCGTACGCGGACGGGGCCGGTGGCGCGGTGCTCAACGTGAGTTCGGACGCGGCGGCCGAGGCGTACGAGACCTGGGGCGGTTACGGGGCCTCGAAGGCGGCACTGGACCAGTGGTCGGCGGTGCTGGCGGTGGAGGAACCGGGCCTGCGGGTGTGGTGGGTGGACCCGGGCGACATGCGGACCGACCTGTATAAGGCGGCGGTGCCCGCCGACGACGACTCCGACCGCCCGGAGCCCGCGACCGTCGTCCCCGCGCTGCTGCGGCTGCTGGACGCCCGCGCGGCGAGCGGACGCTACTCCGCCCCGGACCTGCAGGCGGGCGCCCGATGACGACGATCACGCTGCGGCTGCCGCCGGAGCGGGCCGCCCGCGTCCCGGCCGAGCAGCGTGGGGCCGGCCGGGACGCGGTGCGGCTGCTCGTCAGCCGGGGGACGGCGGAGCCGGCGCACCACGCGTTCCGGGAGCTGCCACAGCTGCTGTCGCCCGGGGACGTGCTGGTGGTCAACACCTCGCGGACACTGCCCGCCGCGGTGGACGGGCGGCTGCGGGGCACGCCGGTGGTGGTGCACTTCTCGACGCGGGGCGACGCCGAGTACCCCGGTGCGCAGGACGTGGCCGGTGCCTGGGCGGTCGAGCTGCGGAAGCCGGACGGGCGGGGCAGCACCGGGCCGTGGCCGGCCGGCGGCGCGGCCCGGCTGCGGGAGGGCGCGGTGGTGCGGCTGGCGGGCGGCGCGCGGCTGACGCTGCGGGCGCCGCTGGCCGCGGGCAGCGCCCGGTTGTGGTGGGCGCGGGTGGACGGTCCGCCGGTGCCGGAGCTGCTGCGGCGGCGGGGGCGTCCCATCCGTTACTCCTATACGGAGCGGGACCAGCCGCTGTCCGCGTACCAGACGGTGTTCTCGCTGGAGGCCGCGGACGGCGGCGGCAGCGCGGAGATGCCGAGCGCGGCCCGGCCGTTCACCCCCTCTCTGGTGGCCCGGCTGGTCAGCAGGGGCGTGCAGTTCGCGCCGGTGACGCTGCACACGGGGGTGGCGTCGGCGGAGGCGTACGAACCGCCCTACCCGGAACGGTTCGCGGTGCCGCCGTCCACCGCCTGGCTGGTGAACGCCGCCCGGGCGGGCGGCGGGCGGATCGTGGCGGTGGGCACCACGGTCGTCCGGGCCCTGGAGTCGGCCGCCACCGAGGACGGCCGGGTGCGGGCGGCGGCCGGGTGGACGGAACTGACGGTGACGCCGCGGCGCGGGGTGCGGGCGGTGGACGGCCTGCTGACCGGCCTGCACGAGCCGCAGGCGTCGCACCTGCAGATGCTGGAGGCGATCGCGGACACCGAACCGCTGTGCCGGGCGTACGCGGCGGCGCTGGCCCAGGGGTATCTGTGGCACGAGTTCGGGGATCTGCATCTGGTGCTGCCGGGGTGAGGGGGCGGGGTGCCGGGGTGGTGGCGTCGCCCGGGGACGGTTCCGAGGGCGCGGAGTGCCGGGCCTCGCCGTCCGAGGGGGAGGCACGCGCGGTATCGGGCATCGTCACCCGCAGGCTGATCCCGGAGGCACGTGCGGCGCGCAGGGCGTCGCCATCCGCGGCCGGTCCGGGGAAGCCGCGCCACCGCGGACCCGCGCGAACCCTGACGAACGCCGTGCCCGCCCTCCGTCCCCATGCCGGTGCCCGGGGCACGAATTCCGGAATCCGGCCCCGGGCCGCCGCGCCCCGGGCCAGACTCGGCCGCATGTCTGTATCGACGAGGAACTGGAAACCGACCCACGGCGACCCCTACCAGCCGGTGCCGTACCGGCCCGCTCGGATGCCGGCCGGCGAATCGCTCGCCCGCGCCGCCGAACTGCGGGAGCGGATGGACGCGCGGCGGACCGTCCGGCAGTTCTCCCCCGACCCGGTCCCGGAGCAGGTGGTGAAGGACGCCATCGCCTGCGCGGCCACCGCGCCGTCCGGGGCGCACCAGCAGCCATGGACGTTCGTCCTGGTCAAGGACCCGGAGGTGCGCCGCCGGATACGGGAGGCGGCGGAGGAAGAGGAGCGCGTGTCCTACGCCGGGCGGCTGGGCGAGGAGTGGCTGACGGCGCTGCGCCCCCTGGGTACGGACGAGGTCAAGCCGCACCTGACGGACGCGCCGCACCTGATCGTGGTGTTCCAGCAGCGGTACTGGCTGGGCGCGGACGGGACCAAGCACAAGCACTACTACGTGGACGAGTCGGTGGGGATCGCGGTGGGGATGCTGCTGTCCGCGCTGCACCTGTCGGGGCTGGCGGCGCTGGTGCACACGCCGAGCCCGATGCGTTTCCTCCAGGAGGTGCTGGGGCGGCCGGCCAATGAGAAGGCGTTCGCGGTGATTCCGGTGGGGTATCCGGCGGCGGACTGCCAGGTGCCGGATCTGGTGCGCAAATCCCTGGATCAAGTGCTGGTGGAGATCTGAGAAGGGGGCTGTGGGCATCCGGGGAATCCTTTTGATCTTCGCGATTCGATCTTCGGAGATTCCCCGGCTGCCGCACGAACGGTGACCATTTATTGATGGCCCGTCACCGATCGAATTTGACCCTCACTGTATGCGCAACTGCAATTACTCGGGGCGACGTAAACCTGTCGTCGGTGTGAGCCCGCCCATAGGGCGCAGATCACCTACGAAGCCGCTTAGTGGATGCCGTGAAGACGGCGTGAGCTGGGATGGACCCGGTACGGACGCAAGGAGCCGGGACCGGGTTCCACTATCGGGCTTCGTATATCGCTGCTTTGCCCGAGCAATTTACGGCCGCTAACAATGACTGCCGCCGCACGGCGCCGTGGGTTCAGAACTCGGCGTTCTGCCTTTCACGGCCACTGCGGCGCAGTCCATTCGAAGAGGTCGTCCCCGCAATGCCCAAGCCCGCCATTCCCGGCTACCATCGCCTGAATCGCACGCACAAGCTTTCCGCCGCGGGGGTCGCCGCGGTCGGTGCCGCGGCGCTGGCCTTCGCCCTCGTCCCGGGTTCCGCCGACGCCGAGCAGGGCCCCGCCGTCGCGCGGAACGTCCAGCCGGTCGCGTTCAGCACGGTGCAGACCGCCGCGCGGGAGCAGCAGGCGACGATCACCAAGCAGGCCGACGACTCCGCGGCGAAGGGCCGCAGCGAGGCCGCCGCCAAGAAGAAGGCCGACGAGGAGGCCAGGAAGAAGGCGGAGGCCGAGGAGAAGGAGAAGGCCGAGCGGGAGCGGCAGGAGCAGCAGGCGGCGAGCCGGTCCGCCGACCGCGCCGCGGCGCCGGCCCCGAAGACGTACGCCAACAATCTGGACGGCTGGATCCGCGAGTCGCTGGACATCATGGCGCGCCAGGGCATCCCGGGCTCGTACGACGGGCTGTACCGCAACATCATGCGGGAGTCGACGGGCAACCCGTACGCCGTGAACGACTACGACTCCAACGCCATGCAGGGCACCCCGTCCAAGGGCCTGCTCCAGGTCATCGACCCGACCTTCCAGGCGTACCACGTCGACGGCACCTCCTGGGACATCTACGACCCGGTCGCCAACATCACCGCGGCCTGCAAGTACGCGGCGGCGATGTACGGCTCGATGGACAACGTGTACTCGGCGTACTGAGCCGGGGACGAGTGGCGGACGGGCCACCGTCCACGCACATGCCTGAGGGGCGGCACCGATGACCGGTGCCGCCCCTCAGGCGCGTACGCGCGTCCCGCTACTTGCGCATGACCTCGGGCTCGTGGCGGCGCAGCAGCCGGGCGACGACGAAGGCGAGGACGACGCCCAGGCCGACGAGGATGACCATGTCCATCACGTAGACGCTGGTGGTGTGCTTCCACAGGGGGTCGGGGTTGCCCGGCTCCCAGGGCAACAGCACGTTCATGTCGGCGGTGGCGCCCATGGCGGCGACGGCCCAGCGGGACGGCATCAGCCAGGCGACCTGGGCGACGCCGAGCGTGTCGAAGAGCTGGAAGAGCACGCCGGTGAACACCACCTGGACGATGGCGAACATGACCAGCAGCGGCATGGTCTTCTCGGCCGTCCGGACCAGCGCCGAGATGATCAGGCCGAACATCATCGAGGTGAAGCCGAGCGCGATGACGGCCAGCGCCATCTCGACGGACGGCAGGTTCTTGATCAGGACGCCCTCGGCGGGCATCGCGCGGGGCGAGAAGCCGATGGCCGCGATGATCACGCCCTGGATGGCCGTGACCACGCCGAGGACGACCACCTTGGACATCAGGTACGCCGAGCGCGACAGGCCGGTGGCCCGCTCGCGCTCGTAGATGACCCGCTCCTTGATCAGCTCACGGACGGAGTTGGCCGCGCCCGAGAAGCACATGCCGACCGCCAGGATCAGCAGGATCGTGCTGGCGTCGCGGTTGGCCCGGCCCTTGTTCAGCGGGCCGTAGCCGAGGCCGAACTCACTGGGGATGAGGATCGAGACCACGCCGAGGACGGCGGGCAGGATGATCATCAGGCCGAGGAATCCCCGGTCGGAGGCGAGCACCGACACGTAGCGGCGGATCAGCGTCCACAGCTGCGAACCCCAGCCCTGCGACTTCTGCATCCGCGCGGGCGGGGGCTGGATGGCCACCGACTGGGCGGCGACGGCGTCGATGTCCGCGGCGTACATCTGGTAGTGCGGGGAGCCGCGCCAGCGGCCCATCCAGTCGTAGTCGCGGTAGTTCTCGAAGGCGGAGAAGACGTCCGCCCAGCTGTCGTACTGGAAGAAGTTCAGCGCCTCTTCCGGCGGGCCGAAGTAGGCGACGCCGCCGCCCGGGGCCATCACCAGCAGCTTGTCGCACAGCGCCAGCTCGGCGACGGAGTGCGTGACGACCAGGACGGTGCGCCCGTCGTCGGCCAGGCCGCGCAGCAGCTGCATCACGTCGCGGTCCATGCCCGGGTCGAGGCCGGAGGTCGGCTCGTCCAGGAAGATCAACGAGGGCTTCGTCAGCAGCTCCAGGGCCACCGAGACGCGCTTGCGCTGGCCACCGGAGAGGGAGGTGACCTTCTTGTCCTTGTGGATGTCGAGCTTGAGCTCGCGCAGCACCTCGTCGATGCGGGCCTCGCGCTCGGTCTCTGCGGTGTCGCCGGGGAAGCGGAGCTTGGCCGCGTACCGCAGCGCCTTCTGGACGGACAGCTCCTTGTGGAGGATGTCGTCCTGCGGCACCAGGCCGATGCGCTGGCGCAGCTCGGCGAACTGCTTGTAGAGGTTGCGGTTGTCGTACAGGACGTCGCCCTGGTCTGCCGGGCGGTAGCCCGTCAGCGCCTTGAGCAGGGTGGACTTGCCGGAGCCGGACGGGCCGATGACGGCGATCAGCGACTTCTCGGGGACGCCGAAGGAGACGTCCTTGAGGATCTGCTTGCCGCCCTCGACGGTGACGGTCAGGTGGCGGGCCGAGAAGGAGACCTCACCGGTGTCGACGAACTCTTCCAGGCGGTCCCCGACCAGCCGGAACGTGGAGTGGCCGACGCCGACGATGTCGTTCGGGCCGAGCACCGCCGAACCGGAGCGGCCCAGCGGCTGACCGTTGACGTAGGTGCCGTTGTGGCTGCCCAGGTCCCGGATCTCGTACTTGCCGTCGGGCGTGGCCCGGAACTCCGCGTGGTGCCGGGAGACCTGGAGGTCGGAGACGACCAGGTCGTTCTCCAGGGCACGGCCGATGCGCATGACGCGGCCGAGGTCCAGGCGGTGGAAGGTGGTCGGGCTGCGGTCGCCGTAGACCGGGGGCAGCGCGCCGTCGCCCGCGGCCGGGCCGCCGGGACGCTCCTGGGCGGGCCGCTCCTGGGGCACCCGCTGCTGCTGCGGGATGTACGGGGCCTGCTGGGAGTCGTGCGCGGGCACCTGCTGCTGGCCGGGCAGCCGCCGCGGCGGCGTCGGCTCGTACGCCGCGGGGCGCGGACGCTGACCGGCCGGCGGCGCGGCCCAGCCGGGGCCGGGGGCCTCCTGGCGCGGTGTCATCGTCGTCTGGGCGTCGTACAGATCGGCGGGAGCGCTGGTGGACAGGTGCAGGCGGGGCCCGTCGGTGGCGTTGCCCAAATGGACGGTCGAACCGGGGCCGATCTCCATCTGGTGGACCCGCTGACCCTGGACATAGGTGCCGTTCGTGCTGCCCAGGTCCTCGATGACCCAGCTGCGTCCGCCCCACCTCACCATGGCGTGCCGCCAGGAGACCCTGGCGTCGTCGAGCACCATGTCGCCCTGAGGATCACGGCCCAGGGTGTAGGTCCGGGACGAATCGAGCGTCCAGGTCCTTCCGTTCAATTCCAGTACGAGATCAGGCACTCCATGCCCCATTACATAGTCCCCCGAGTGACGCCCTGTATGGGAAGTCTAGGGATGGCGAACATCGTGAGGAACTATTTCAGGCGCGGTGCTCCGACCGGAAACCGGGCCGTGGCGCGGGCCCGGAAGCGTTCCCGTTGACGACGGCGAAACTCCCCCGGAGAGTGGTAAGGGCCATGGATCCGTACGGATCACCGTCATCGTGCTCGTTCCGGGCAACTCGCCACCGATCGGGGGCTCACCATGGCCGCAGGGGGCACCGCACGCATCCGGTGGGGCGACGTCGTCCTGTCCTCCGTCGCCGCGGTGAGCTGGGCCTTTCTCGCGATGACCGGTGTGGCGGCGCTGGGGCTGTACCTGCTGGGCGCGGACGCGACGGGCGCCCTCGGCCCGCTGACGGCCGCGGCGGTCGTGCTGGCCGTGGGCGGCACGGTGACGCCGTCGGGCGACGTGCACGCGTTCGGACTGACCGGGCAAGCGGCCGAATCCGCCGTTGACATCATGCCGTTGGGCGTGAGCCTGGTGGGTGCCCTGTTGCTGGGGTGGATATTCGTGCGGTCGCTGCGGCGGCTCGGGGCCACCGTGAGCTGGGCGGAACTCGGCGCGCGGGCAGGGGTCCTGACGGCGTTCTTCCTCACGGTGCTGGCGGGCCTGTCCTGGGCCGGGCACGACTCGATCACCATCGACGGGAAGTCGCTGGCCGGGCTGGTGGGCGGTGGTGGCGGTGGCGGCAACGGTGACGAGGGAGGCGGCGGCCTCATCGACCAGCTCACCAAAGGGCTCGGCGACCTCACGGGCCTCGGCGGTGACGACGACGGGGGCGGGCTGCCGGGCCGGATCGCCGATCTGATCGGCGCGAAGGCGGCCGTCGGGTTCGACGTGCACACCGGGGCCTCGCTCGGCGGCGGCGTCCTGTGGGTCCTGGGCGTCCTCCTCGTCGCACTGCTGGCGACCCGGCGCACGCCGCTCCCCCGCGCGCTGGACGCGGCGCACCGCTGGGTGCGTCCGGCGGCGTCCGCGCTGGTCCTCGTCCTGGTCCTGGCCGTGGTCGCCGGGCTGGCGGCGGCCGTGTACGCCGCGATCGGCGACGACCATCCGCGGCGCGTCCTGGGCGCGGCGCTGCTCGGCGCGCCCAACGGGGCGTGGCTCGCCATCCCGCTCGGCCTCTTCGTCCCCTGGCACGGCACCGCCAGTGGGGCGCTGACCCAGTTGCTGCCCGACCCGGTGGACCGGCTCCTCGACGGCCAGGAGAACGCGCTGCTCACCGTTCCGCGGCTGGCGGAGCTGGACGGCCGGGTGTGGCTGCTGGTGGTCGCGGCGGCCTTGATGATGCTGCTCGCCGGGGCGGTGGCCGCGGTCCGCACGCCGCGCCCGGCGCGCCTGAAGGCGCTGCCGTTCGCCGTGCGCTGCGCGCTGCCGCTCGCCGTGCTGACGGCCCTGACGCTGCCGCTCCTGGTGGGGCTGACCGGGGTCTCGGCCAACGCCGGGCTGTCGGTCTTCGGCTTCGACGCGTTCGGCGCCCGGGTGGCGCTGCGCGGCGACGTGCCGCTCGCCTTCGTGATCGGCGCCGCGTGGGGTGCGGGCGCGGGGCTGGTGGGCGCCTTGCTGGCCTGCGCGACGGGGGCCGCGGGGCGGCAGGCGGTGCGGCCGATGGGTGCGGAGGGGGTGCCTTGGGACGGTGCGCCTTCGGGCGGGCCTCCTTCGGCCGGTGCTCCGGAGCCTTCGGGCGGTGCCGGGTCGGCGGGGTGGGCACCTGAGGGGGACGCGCCGACGCGGAGGTTGCGGCGGACTCCGGGGAACGGGGCGGAGGGTTCTGCGGGGGGCCGGGGGCGCTGGTCGGGGCGTCCGCGTGCGGGAGGGGACGAGCCGGGGGCGGATCACGGGGAGCCGGAGTGGGGAACGGGTCGACCGGGGCCGGGAGGAACGGGTCGAGGTCCGACGGAATCGGCTCAAGGCCCGCCGGACCGGGAGACGGGTCGGCCGGCATCCGGGCCGGGAACGGGACAGGAGCGACCGGGCCCGGGGGGCGCTCGTCCGTCGGCCGATGGTCGTCCCTCTCATGCGGACGTGCCCCACGAGCCGGGGCCGTACCACCCCGCGCCGGTCTTCCGGCCCCCGCGCCCCGAAACCAACCCGTACCTGCGGCCTCTCCCCCCGGACGCGCCACCGCAGCAACCGCCGACCGGGCGGGGTGACCAGCCCCCGGCCTCCGGCCCGTCCCACGCATCCGGCCAGCCCCCGTCCCACCAGGGCGGCCCCTCGGACCCGCACTTCTCCCCCACCGTGCGCGGCGCCCCGCCACCGCCGCCCAAGCGGTCCCGGCCGTCCGCCCCGCCGAAGCCGCCCCGGCCTCCGGGGCCTCCCCAGACGCCGCGGACCGGCGGCCCCGGACAGGGGCACAAGGGCGACCCGGACCGTCATAGGGACGAGCCGGATCGTCGTGAGGGCGGCGCGCCCGACGACCCCCCGCCCGGGCCCGGATGACCGGCCGGACGCCGAAGAACCCCCGCGTACCGGGAGCGCCGCCCGCCCCGGACGCGGATCCGCCGAACCCGCCGCCCCCGGAGAGCCGATCCGGAACACCCCCCGGTCCCTCAGCCCCACCGCACCCGGAGCAGCGATCGAGCCCACCCGATCCATCGCCCCCATCACCTCCGGAGCAGCGATCCGGCCCACCCGGTCCGCCGCTCCCCCGCGTCGGGTCGAACCCTCCGTTTTCTCCGTCCCCACCACCCCCACCAGCCCCTTCGCACCCGCCCCCGTCCGCACCACGGACACCTGTACGGCGGCCGGCGCGGGCCGGATACCGTAAGAGCACCATGAGCGCATCGCAGATCCCGCCTGCCACCGCCGTACCGGCCGATGACACGCCCACCCTCCTCGTCAAGATCTTCGGGAAGGACCGGCCGGGCATCACCGCAGGTCTCTTCGACACCCTCGCCGCCTACTCCGTCGATGTCGTGGACATCGAACAGGTCGTGACCCGGGGCCGCATCGTCCTGTGCGTCCTGGTCACCGCGCCCGAACCGCTCCACGGCTCGACCGGCAGCACGGAGGGCGACCTGCGCGCCACGGTGCACAGCTGGGCCGAGTCGATGAACCTCCAGGCCGAGATCATCTCCGGCATCGGCGACAACCGCCCGCGCGGCATCGGCCGCTCGCACGTCACCGTCCTCGGTCACCCGCTCACCGCGGAGTCGACCGCCGCCATCGCCGCCGCGATCACCGCGACCGGCGGCAACATCGACCGCATCTTCCGCCTCGCGAAGTACCCGGTGACCGCCGTCGAGTTCGCGGTGTCCGGCGCCCCGACCGAAATCCTGCGCACCGCCCTGGCCACCGAGGCCGCCGTCCTCGGCGTGGACGTGGCCGTGGTCGCCTCCGGGCTCCAGCGGCGCGCCCAGCGGCTGGTCGTCATGGACGTGGACTCCACCCTCATCCAGGACGAGGTGATCGAGCTCTTCGCCGCGCACGCGGGGTGCGAGGCCGAGGTCGCGAAGGTCACCGCCGCCGCGATGCGCGGCGAGCTGGACTTCGAGCAGTCGCTGCACGCCCGGGTCGCGCTCCTGGAGGGGCTGGACGCCTCGGTGGTGGAGAAGGTCCGCAAGGAGGTCCGGCTCACCCCCGGGGCCCGCACGCTCGTCCGCACGCTCAAGCACCTCGGCTACCAGGTCGGTGTGGTCTCCGGCGGGTTCACACAGGTCACGGACGCGCTCCAGGAGGAGCTGGGGCTGGACTTCGCCTCGGCCAACACCCTGGAGATCGTCGACGGGCGGCTGACCGGCCGGGTCACCGGCGACATCGTGGACCGGGCCGGCAAGGCGCGCCTGCTCCGCAGCTTCGCGCACCAGGCCGGGGTACCGCTCGCGCAGACGGTGGCGATCGGTGACGGCGCGAACGACCTGGACATGCTGAACGCGGCCGGGCTCGGCGTCGCCTTCAACGCCAAGCCCGTCGTCCGGGAGGCCGCGCACACCGCCGTGAACGTGCCGTTCCTGGACACCGTCCTGTACCTGCTGGGCATCACCCGCGAAGAGGTCGAAGCCGCCGACATGCACGACGACTGAGCCGGAGGCCACCGGCTCGGCCCCGTGCGGGGAAGGCCCGGTCCGACGTACGAGAGGGCGCGGGCCGGAACCGGTGTGCCGGACGCCACCCGGTCCGGACCGCCGCACCGGAAGGCAGCGGGCTGGAAGGCCGCGCACCGGAAGAACGGCAGCCCAGGCACGCGAAAGCCCCGGCGCGGATTGTCCTCCGCGCCGGGGCCTCGGCATACGTACGTCCGATCGGTCGGCCACGTCCGTGCGTCCGGCCCGGACCGTAGGGCGGACGGCGGACCCGTCGGCCGCCCGGTGGCCCGTCCGCCCGCCGCCCGCCTCGGTCGCGTCACCGCCTCGTTCGGACGAGTCCGGTCACCGCCGCCTCAGCCGGGAGCCGCCTCAGCCGGGCGCCGGGCAACCGTCAGTCGTGCGGCGACCAGTAGGCGACGAGCCGGCCGACTCCGTGCTCGACCGACTTCCAGGAGCCGTTGAAGGTGAGCACGGCCAGTGCGGAGGTCGGGAAGCCGCTGCGGTTCATGCGGGGCAGCAGGTCGCCTTCGGCCTCCCCCGCGAGCGCGTCGGCCAGCGCGTGCATCCCGGGGTTGTGGCCGACGAGCATCAGGGTGTTCACCTCGTCCGAGGTCTCGTTCACCAGCGCGATGAGCTCGCCGAGGGACGCTTCGTACAACCGCTCCTCGTAGACGGTCTTCGGCCGCTGCGGGAGCTCGTGGACGAACAGCTTCCACGTCTCGCGGGTGCGATCGGCTGTCGAGCACAAGGTCAGGTCGGGGACGATCCCGGATTCGGCCAGCCTGCGGCCGGCGACCGGGGCGTCCTTGCGGCCCCGCTCGGCGAGCGGACGCTCATGATCACTCGACTGCGACCATTCGGCCTTCGCGTGTCGGAGAAGGACAATCCGGCGTGGTGTATCGACGCTCATGTTCCCCAGCTTCGCACGAAACGCGGCGCGGGGCGCGGGGTGTTGAGGGGCTCCCCCTGGCGGGTGACAGAAGGGAGGAACGGGACGTCAGGCACCGAAGGGGAAGGCGCGGCCCAGGAAGTGGTAGAGCGAGGTGAGGCTCTGCGCGGCGCCCGTCCCCGGGGTGTCGGTGGGCAGGGCTATGAGGATGAGCAACGCGGAGAACGAGAGGACCGCCAGGGCCACGGCCCACCAAGGCAACCGCACGTGCAGGCCACGGGCCTCAGGGACGGCCGGCCGGCTGGACACGGTGGACATGGGATCGCCTCCGGGGAGTGAGGGAGCGGCGCGGTCACCGGCCGGCGACCGCGCCCACCGCAGCGGCACGGTGTACTCACACGCTACGGATCACCGGCGTCCCGTCCTATCCGGGATGCCACCCACTTAACCCTGACCCGCACCCCCTAGGGGACGGTGGGGTTTCCCCCACCCCGTTCCCGGGCCACGGCCACGATCCGTGGGCCGCCGACGCCACCGCGTATACGCACACCACACCGCTGCGCACACCGCACCGCGATCCGCGCGAGACGTGCCCCGCGGCCCCGGGGTCATCCCCCATGAAGCCGCTGCGGGCCGCGCCTCACGGCGACGCGATGGTCGCGATCACGGCGATGACGACGGTCACGGCGAGCATCACGCCCAGGACGGTGAGCAGCTTCTTCTGGCCGCCCTGCGGATTCGGTTCGAGCACTGGCATGGCCCCAGTGTCGCACTCAGAGCTCGTCCTCGATGCGGCGGTCCCGCCCGGCGAGTACACCCATCACGATCTGCGGCACCAGCAGGCCGATCATCAGTGCGATCGGCTGGTCCCAGCCACCGCTGTGCTGGTTGAGCGTGCCGACCAGCAGCGGTCCGGGGATGGAGATGAGGTAGCCGACGCTCTGCGCGAAGGCGGAGAGCCGGACGACGCCGTCCGCGGAGCGCGCGCGCATGCCGATCATGGCGATGGCGAGCGGGAAGGCGCAGTTGGAGACGCCCAGCAGCAGGGCCCACGCCCAGGCACCGCCGGCCGGCGCCAGCCACAGCCCGGCGTATCCGGAGATGCCGCACAGCCCCAGCACCACGGCCAGCGGCCCCTGGTTCCGCATGCGGCCCGCCAGCCTCGGCAGGACGAAGGAGAGCGGAACGCTCACGGCCATCGTGACGGCGAGCAGGACGCCCGCCGTACCGGCCGAGACCCCGGCGTCGCGGAAGATCTGCGGCAGCCAGCCCATGGTGATGTAGGCCCCGGTGGCCTGGAGGCCGAAGAAGACGGCCAGCGCCCAGGCGGTCGGCGACTTGGTGATCCGGGCGCGGGGGGCGGCCCCGTCCTGCCGCCCGGCGGCCGGGCGGGCGGCACCGGCGGTCACCCCGCGCTGCCGTCCGATCAGCACCCAGGGCAGCACCGCGACGGCGGCGAGCGTGGCCCACGCCGCCAGTCCGATCTTCCAGCCGCCGCCCAGCGCCGCCGTCAGCGGCACGGTGAGCGACGCGGCGAGCGAGGTCCCCAGGGCGAGGGCCATCGAGTACAGCCCGGTCATCTGGCCGACCCGCTGCGGGAACCAGCTCTTGATGACGACCGGTATCAGAACGTTGCTGACCGCGATCCCGGCCAGCGCCAGGGCGGTGGTGACCAGGAACGCCGCCGTGCCACCGGTGAACGGGCGGACCGCGACGCCGACGGCGATGGCGGCCATGCCGGCGCAGACGATCCTCCCGGGCCCCCAGCGCCGGGCCAGCCGGGGCGCGGTGATGCCGAAGACCGCGAAGCACAGCGCCGGCACGGACGTCAGCATCCCCGCGACGGTGCCGCCCATGCCGAGGCCGACCCGCACCTCTTCCATGAGGGCGCCGAGGCTGGTGATGGCCGGGCGGAGGTTCAGCGCCGCCAGGACGATGCCGGCGATCACCACACCGGTGAGCCAGCGGGCGGACGCGGGAGCCCCGCCGGCCGGCGCCTCCGCGGACGGGGCGGGGGCCACCGCGGGTTCGCCTCCCGGACCGGCCGCCGCTCCGGCGGCTTTCTCCGGTCCGCCGGGGGTGGGACCGTCAGCCGTGCGCGCCGCGGTACGGGCGCCCGTCGGAGCGTCGGGGGTGGAACCGGGGGCCCCGGCACGGGGGCCGAGGGTCGCGAGGTCTTCGTCTGCCATAAAGGTCATCATAGAATCATGGGATGAATGACTGTCCAGCGTTCCGTGCGTCACAGGGCCGGCGGTCCGGCCCGGAGAGGGGGGACCCCGGCCGGGCACCACTGCCTGCGGCCGGTCCCCTTCGTACCGATATCCTCGGCGATGCCGTGACCCAGGACCCAGGAGCGCAGCCATGCCGCCACTGACCTCCCCCCGGCGTTCGGCGCTGGCGGACCAGGTGATCGCGCAGCTCCGCGCCCAGATCACCTCCGGCGAGTGGCCGGTGGGCTCGCGCATCCCGACCGAGCCCGAACTCGTCGAACAGCTCGGCGTGGCCCGGAACACCGTCCGCGAGGCCGTACGGGCGCTGGCCCACAACGGCCTGCTCGACATCCGCCAGGGCTCGGGCACCTATGTGGTGGCGACCAGCGAGCTGGCCGGGGTGATGCACCGCCGGTTCGCCGACGCCGACCCCGAGCACGTCGCCGAGCTGCGCAGCGCCCTGGAGGCGACGGCGGCCCGGCTGGCCGCGCGGCGCCGCACGGAGCAGGACCTCCAGCAGCTCGAAGCGCTCCTGGAGCGGCGGGAGAACGCCTGGGAGTCCGGCGCGGCGGCGGCGTTCGTGGAGGCGGACGCCACCTTCCACATGGCGATCGTGGCGGCCTCGCACAACGACGTCCTGGCCGAGCTGTACGCGGACCTCGGCGGCGTGCTGCGCGAGTTCCTGCGCGCCGACATCGGCGAGGTGCTGCGGCCGGAGTCGCACACCGACCACGCCCGGATGGTCGCCGCGATCCGCGCGGGCAACGGGGAACAGGCCGCCGTCGAAGCCGCCGCGCACCCTTACGGCTGCCGGCTCAGCGCCCGGAATCGTGGCTGATCCACACATCGTCGACCTCGTGCCAGCAGCGCCCCGAGAGCGAGGCGTGCCCGGCCGGTCCGATCCGCTCGGCCGCGGTGTCCACGTCCGGGTCGTACCACCTGCGGCACTCGACGTGCAGGCGGACCCGGTCGACCGAGGCGTTGGGGTTGAAGCACTCGGCACTCCCGGTACTGCCGCGCACGCCGGTCCGGCACCACGCCCGTAGGGGCTCGTCGGAAGGCGGCAACGGGGCGGCGCGCACGAGGACGGACGTGACCGGTGTGGCGTACGAGGTACTCGCCGCGGAAGGTGCCGGTGCCGCCGTCACGGTGCCGCAGGCAACGAAGGCGGCCGACGCGACGAGGCCGCTCACCAGGACCGCCGCGCGGCGGCCGGCGCCCAGACGCATCCCCGCACCTCCTCGTCACGACGCGGACGAAGCATTCGGGACGAACGACGAGCTCAGGGCATCACGTCGGCGACACGGCGCGCCTCCACCACGCCCCACCCGCCCCTCCGGACCTCTTCATCCCCTTCGAACATTCTGGCGGCAGGACGCGGAGATCACGACCGGAAGGAGCACCGGCCGCCCCCTCCGAAGCCCGATGCCCGCCCTGGCATCCCAGGACGGGCATCACGGTCTTCGGTCTTCAGGTGACGGAGGCCCTACCAGCCCCTGTCTACGGCCGCTCAGGCACCCATCATGTGCACGCCGCCGTCGACGTGCACGATCTCGCCGGTGGTCCGCGGGAAGAAGTCCGACAGCAGGCCGACGACGCCACGGCCGGCCGGCTCCGGGTCGGACAGGTCCCAGCCGATCGGGGCGCGGTGGTTCCACACGTCCGCCAGCTCCTCGAAGCCGGGGATGGACTTGGCGGCCATCGACTTGATCGGGCCGGCCGAGACCAGGTTGCAGCGGACGTTCTTGGCGCCCAGGTCGCGGGCCAGGTAGCGGTTGGTGGACTCCAGGGCCGCCTTGGCCACGCCCATCCAGTCGTACTTCGGCCAGGCGATCGAGGCGTCGAAGGTCAGGCCGACGACCGAGCCGCCCTGCGGCATCAGCGGCAGGCAGGCCATGGTCAGGGACTTCAAGGAGTACGCCGAGACCTGCACGGCGGTGGCCACGTCCGCCCACTCCGCCTCCAGGAAGTTGAAGGCGCCCTGCGGGCCGAAGGCGATGGAGTGCACGAGCCCGTCGAGCCGGCCCTCGTCACCGGTGTGCTCGCGGATCTTGTCGGCGAGACCGTCCAGGTGCTCCTGGTTGGTGACGTCCAGTTCGATGACGGGGGCTTCCTTGGGCAGCCGCTTGGCGATGCGCTCCACGAGCGAGAGCCGGCCGAAGCCGGTCAGGATGACCTCGGCGCCCTCGTTCTGCGCGACCTTGGCCGCGTGGAAGGCGATCGAGCCCTCGGTGATGACGCCCGTGACCAGAATGCGCTTGCCGGCGAGGATTCCACTCATAGTGATCAGTGACCCATGCCCAATCCGCCGTCGACGGGAATGACGGCTCCAGTGATGTACGCGGCCTCGTCGGAGGCCAGGAAGCGGACCGAGGCGGCGATCTCCTCGGGCTGCGCGTAGCGCGCGAGCGGCACCTGCTGCACGATGTTCGCCCGCTGCTCGTCGGTGAGCACGCGGGTCATGTCGGTGTCGACGAAACCCGGGGCGACGACGTTGACGGTGATGTTGCGCGACCCCAGTTCCCGGGCGAGCGAACGGGCGAAGCCGACCAGGCCCGCCTTCGAGGCGGCGTAGTTCGCCTGCCCCGCGGAGCCCAGCAGGCCCACGACGGACGAGATCAGCACGACCCGGCCCTTGCGTGCGCGCAGCATGGCGCGGTTGGCGCGCTTGACCACCCGGAAGGTACCGGTGAGGTTGGTCTCCAGGACCGAGGTGAAGTCCTCCTCGGACATCCGCATCAGAAGCTGGTCGCGGGTGACACCGGCGTTGGCGACCAGCACCTCGACCGCGCCCTGCTTCTCCTCGATCTCCTTGAAGGCCTGATCGACCTGCTCGGTGTCCGTGATGTCGCACTTCACGGCCAAGAAGCCCTCGGGCGGCTCCCCCGAACGGTAGGTGATGGCGACCTTGTCGCCTGCCTCGGCGAAGGCACGGGCAATGGCGAGACCAATGCCGCGGTTACCTCCGGTGACCAGAACCGAGCGGCTCAAGAGATCACCCTTTCCCTGTCGTGTCCAACCTGTGTTCCGTACGAAACTATCGGTCACCGGCCCGCCAGGGAGAATCGGCCCCGCACAGGAGCGGATGGCGGGGTCTGTGGGGTTCCTACAGAGGAGCCGTTTCCCCCGATGCCCTCGTGAGGCGCCGGCCCGGCTTCCGCGCGGCCGGACGCCCGTCAGCGCAGCCCGGGTGCGGCAATGGGGAGCCCGGCTCCTTGGGCGGCTTCCACCATGCGTTTGTCGTAACTGATGAGCACATCGAGCGCGTCGCCCAGGACCTGTGCACTGGCCACATGGACCGCGTCCAGCGCCCGGAGCCTGCCGGGCAGTATCGCGGCGGCGTCCCGCACCTCATCGGTCAGCAGGATTTCGGTGTAATCGCGATCGAGGTCCTGCATGACGGTCGGAAAATCACCGAGAAGGTCTAAAGTGCGCACCGTCTCGACAAAACCGATGGTGCTGGTCCCCAGATGGGTAGCCGTGCGATCGGTCAAATAGGCACGCAATTCACGAGCGTATTCGCGTCCGGCGAGCAGGGTGACGATCGCCGACGTATCCATGTAGATCAACGCGGCTCGTCCTCCCGCGCCGCGAGCAGGATGCTCAGCGGCGACTCGTCACTCACCGACTCGTACACCGGAAATCGGTCGAGATCCGCGGTGGTTACCGGCTTCAGCCGGATCCGGCCCCGCGCGACGAGCGTCGCATAGCGCTCCGAGGCGCCCGCTCCGGGAAGCAGTATGGCAATCACATTGCCATGCCGTGTCACCTGAATCGTCTCTCCCTCCTCCACGCGCGCGAAGATGGCGTCGGGATCGCAGGAGAATTCACGGACGGAAACCACACTCATGGGCTCTCCGCTCGGCAGTCGTTCAAGGAATACCCGCGTCTGTGGGGGATGGTAGGCGTTCATCGACGAACGGACGATGTCCCGCGTTCACGACTCTCATGCGGCGTCCGAACAAGAACCGGTCACGGCGCGGAGAAGGCACAGCTCACAAAGGTGCGGCCGGGCGTATGGGGCCAGATTCCGCCGCGGACTCATGTGGACGGACAACAATCCTGTCCTCCTATCGAAGTAACGCCCTCTCATAGACGCGGGCAGCGACTGCCCGTGCACGAGCACCCACCGCTCCCCCTGGCCTCACAAGCCGCCGGCCACATCCGCGCCGCGCTCCCACCGAGAAGGGCACGCACGCGATGGCGTCCGGATCCGCATGACGTTCCCCGGCCGTCCACCCGTTTTACCGGTGGACGGCCGTCCTCGTGGGCGCCCATGATTCAGTCCGTAACACGTCAGGAGCAGGCGAGAGAGCAGGCAAGAGAGAGGGAGCCCTTCGTGGCCCATCAGGTCGATCAGTCATTTCTGGCGCTGCCGTTGCGGGCGCTGGCCGACGCGGCGCTGGCGCGGGCGCGGGCGCTGGGTGCCGAGCACGCCGATTTCCGGCTGGAGCGGGTGCGGAGTGCGGCGTGGCGGCTGCGGGACGCGAAACCGTCCGGGTCCTCCGACACCACGGACCTGGGGTACGCGGTGCGCGTGGTGCACGGTGGGGCGTGGGGGTTCGCCTCGGGGGTCGATCTGACGATGGACGCCGCCGCGCGGGTCGCCTCGCAGGCGGTGGCGATGGCCAAGCTCTCGGCGAAGGTGATCGAGGCGTCCGGGTCCCGGGAGCGGGTGGAGCTGGCGCCGGAGCCGGTCCACGCGGACCGGACGTGGGTGTCCTCGTACGAGATCAACCCGTTCGACGTGCCGGACGCCGACAAGACGGGGCTGCTGGCGGAGTGGAGCGAGCGGCTGCTGGCGGCGCCGGATGTGGCGCACGCGGACGCGTCGTTGCTGACCGTGCAGGAGAACAAGTTCTACGCGGACACCGCGGGCACCAGCACCACCCAGCAGCGCGTCCGGCTGCACGCGGACCTCACGGCGGTGGCGGTGGACCCGGCGAGCGGCGAGTTCGACTCGATGCGCACGCTGGCGCCGCCGGTGGGCCGCGGCTGGGAGTACCTGACCGGCGGCCACTACGACTGGGACGACGAGCTGGCCCGGATGCCGGAGCTGCTGGCGCAGAAGATGCGCGCCCCGAGCGTCGAGCCGGGTACGTACGACCTGGTGGTGGACCCGTCCAACCTGTGGCTGACGATCCACGAGTCGATCGGGCACGCCACCGAGCTGGACCGCGCGCTGGGGTACGAGGCGGCGTACGCGGGCACCTCGTTCGCCACCTTCGACCAGCTCGGCAAGCTGCGGTACGGCTCCGAGGTGATGAACGTGACCGGCGACCGGACCGCCGAGCACGGCCTGGCCACCATCGGGTACGACGACGAGGGCGTGGCGGCCCAGTCCTGGGACCTGGTCAAGGACGGCACGCTCGTCGGCTACCAGCTCGACCGCCGCATGGCCAAGCTGACCGGCTTCGAGCGGTCCAACGGGTGCGCGTTCGCCGATTCGCCCGGCCACGTGCCCGTCCAGCGGATGGCGAACGTGTCCCTGCAGCCCGCGCCCCAGGGGCCGTCCACCCGGCAGCTCATCGACGGGGTGGAGCGGGGCATTTATGTCGTCGGCGACCGTTCTTGGTCAATTGATATGCAAAGGTACAACTTCCAGTTCACCGGGCAGCGGTTCTTCAAGATCGAGAACGGGCAGCTGACCGGGCAGCTCCGGGACGTCGCGTACCAGGCGACCACCACCGACTTCTGGGGCTCGATGGCCGCGGTGGGCGGGCCGCAGACCTACGTCCTGGGCGGTGCCTTCAACTGCGGCAAGGCCCAGCCGGGCCAGATCGCCGCCGTCTCGCACGGTTGCCCCTCCGCCCTGTTCACGGGCGTCACCATCCTCAACACCGCCCAGGAGGCCGGCCGATGAGCCCGCGCAGCACGAAGCCCCACGAGATCGTCGAGCGGGCGCTGGAGCTGTCCCGGGCCGACGGCTGCGTGGTCATCGCCGAGGAGAACTCCAGCGCCAACCTGCGCTGGGCCGGCAACGCCCTGACCACGAACGGCGTCACCCGGGGCCGCACCGTCACCGTCGTGGCCACCGTGGACGGCGGCAAAGGCACCGCCTCCGGCGTGGTCTCCCGCTCCGCCGTCACCGCCGACGAGCTGGAACCGCTGGTGCGGGCCGCGGAGGCGGCGGCCCGGGACGCGGGCCCGGCCGAGGACGCGCAGCCGCTGGTCTCCGGCGGCGCCCCGGACCCCGCGTTCACCGACGCGCCCGCCGAGACCTCCTCCGACGTCTTCGCCGCCTTCGCGCCCGCGCTCGGCGAGTCCTTCCGGCAGGCGCGGGCCGGCGGTCGCGAGCTGTACGGCTTCGCGTACCACGAGATCGCCTCGTCCTACCTCGGCACCTCCACCGGCCTGCGGCTGCGCCACGACCAGCCCACCGGCACGCTGGAGCTGAACGCCAAGTCCCCCGACCGCACCCGTTCGGCCTGGGCGGGCCTGGCCACCCGCGACTTCGCGGACGTGGACCCGCTGGCGATGGACGCCGACCTGGGCCGGCGGCTCGGCTGGGCCGAGCGCAGGATCGACCTGCCCGCCGGCCGGTACGAGACGCTGCTCCCGCCCACCGCCGTCGCGGACCTGCTCGTCTGCCAGTACTGGGCGTCCACCGCCCGGGACGCCGTCGAGGGCCGCACGGTCTTCTCCCAGCCGGGCGGCGGCACCCGCCTGGGCGAGCGGCTGTCCTCCCTGCCGCTGACGCTGAGCAGCGACCCGCACGCGCCGGGGCTGGAGTGCGCGCCCTTCGTCCTGACCCACAGCTCGGGCGACGACGCCTCGGTCTTCGACAATGGCGTGCCGCTCCAGGCCACCGACTGGATCCGGGACGGCGTGCTGGAGCGGCTCGTCACGACGCGGCACACCGCCGGGCTGACCGGCCTGCCGGTGGCGCCCGGCATCGACAACCTGCTGATGGAGGCGGGCGGCACCCGCTCCCTGGACGAGATGGTGGCGGCCACCGAGCGCGGGCTGCTGCTGACCTCCCTGTGGTACATCCGCGAGGTGGATCCGGCGACGCTGCTGCTCACCGGCCTCACCCGGGACGGCGTCTACCTCGTGGAGAACGGTGAGGTGGTCGGGGAGGTCAACAACTTCCGGTTCAACGAGTCGCCGGTGGACGTGCTCTCCCGCGCGGTGGAGGCCGGGCGCACCGAGCGGACGCTCCCCCGGGAGTGGAGCGACTACTTCACCCGGGCCGCGACGCCGGCCCTGCGGGTGCCGGACTTCAACATGAGTTCGGTGAGCCCGGGGGTGTGAGCGGGACGGTGGGGGGTGGGGCGCTTGTCCGACGCCAGGGGCGCCGGAGCACAGGGCGTCCCGCTCCCCCTCCGGTCCCCCTCCGACCGCCCCCGCCCCCACCGCGTCGTAAAAAGTTTCGGCCCGACCTCATAGACTCTCCCTTTGTCCTCCCATCCGGGACCATCGATCGATCAGGAACGCCATGACACGCCTCGGCGCATCCGTCGCCCGCGCCCGCACGCTGCTTTCCGCGGACCTCTCCGCAGACTCCACCGTTGAGGAGCTGCTGCAGGAGACGAGCGCGCGGCGCTATCTGGACCTGACGGACCTCTCCGCCGCCGAGCAGGCCGAGCTGATCGCCGCCCGCACGGTGGAGGTCCTGCCGGGCACGGACAAGCTGGCGGAGCGGATCGAGCAGCGCCGCGCGGCGGGCAAGGGCCTGAGCGTCAAACTCGGCATCGACCCGACGGCGGCGGACATCCACCTCGGCCACGCCGTCCCCGTGATCATCCTCAGCCGTTTCCAGCGGATGGGGCACGACGTCACCCTCATCATCGGCGACTTCACCGCCAAGATCGGCGACCCGACCGGCCGCACGGCCGAGCGCCCGCCGCTGACCGACGAGGACATCGCCCTGAACCTCGCCGGCTACCGGGAGCAGGTGCGGCCCTTCTTCGACTTCGAGAGGGTCAGCTTCCGGCAGAACAGCGAGTGGCTGGCGCCGTACACCTTCCCCGAGCTGCTCGGCCTGCTCTCGCAGGTGCCGGCCTCCCAGCTCCTCCAGCGCGAGGACTTCCGCAACCGGCTGGCCCAGGGGTCCGGTCTGACGATGTCCGAGCTGCTGTACCCGATCGCGCAGGCGCTGGACTCGGTGGCGCTGGAGTGCGACATCGAGCTCGGCGGCGCCGACCAGCTCCTCAACCTCCAGATGGGCCGCAAGCTCATGGAGCTGCGCGGGCAGCAGCCGCAGCTGGTGATGACCATGCCGCTGATCGAGGGCACGGACGGCACCGGCGCGAAGATGTCCAAGTCCAAGGGCAACTACGTCGGGCTGAACGCGACCGCCGAGGACGTCTTCGGCAAGATCATGTCGGTGCCGGACCGGCTGATCGAGCCGTACCTGAAGGCGTGGACGGAGTGGACGGACGAGGAGATCGCGCTCGTCCTGGCCCGCGTCGCGGACCGCTCGCTGCACCCGATGGACCTGAAGAAGATCCTCGCGGGCGAGGTCGTCACCGCGCTGCACGGGCTGCCGGCGGCGATGGCCGCGCGCGCCGGGTTCGTCGCCCAGTTCTCCAAGAAGTCCTTCGCCGAGGTCGGCACGCTGCCCACGGTGGACGTCGCCGAGCACGGCACGGAGACCGTCGCCACCGTGCTGACCAAGGTCCTCGAATTCACGCCCAGCGCCTCGGCGGCCCGCCGCCTGGCCAAGCAGAACGCGCTGCGGCTGGTCGTGGAGTCGGAGGGCGGTCAGGAGACCGTGGTGCTCGCCGAGGACGAGGCGATCCGCCCGCTGGACGCCGTGCTCGCGGAGAAGCTGGCCGGGCTGCCGGGTACCGCGTACCTCAAGGCCGGCCGCAAGCTCGCGGAGATCCGGGGGCGGTAAGACCGCACGGAGATCCGGGTCGGTAAGCCCTCGCGGAGATCCGGAGGGCGGCAAGTCTTCGGGGGCGGTCCGTCCGGGCGGTGTGTGTGCCGTCCGGACGGACCGCCCGCCTCGCGGTCGTCTTTTCGCGGCCGGTGCCTCAGGTCGTCCTTTCACCCCGGATGGCGGCCCAGAGCCGGTCGCCCACGCCGACGACCACGATCGCGCCGATCAGTTGCAGCACGTGCCGGGTCCAGTCGACCCCTCTGGTGTCGTTGACGCCGATGCCGGTGGCCACCCAGTTGCCCAGGACGCTGCCGAGCATGCCGAACACCACGGTCAGCCAGAGCGGGATGCGCTGCTTCCCGGGGAGGATGGCCTTCGCGATCAGGCCCAGTACCAGGCCCACGATGATTGCCCACAACCAGCTCATGTCGCCTCCTTCGGCGGCGCGTGGCCCGCGGCGTGTTCCGCCTGCCTGTCCCGCGCCGCCCGCCCAGTCTCACTCCGCCGGCCCTACGCCGCACGCCGGAGCGTCCCGTACGCATGACGCCTGTGCGCGTCCGGCCCGCGCGCGTCGCTCCCCGGTCTCGAAGGCTGCGCAGGCAGGGCGTAACGTGGAACCGGTCCGGAAGCGGGGAGAATCCGGCGCGACAACCAGGTGGTGGAACGTGATGCGGAAGCAGACCGGCGCCCAGTCTTTCCGGATCACCGGGGCACGACAGGGGCTGTCGGAGGATGTACGGGGCAGGCAGCGACGCTATGTGATCTCCATGTCGGTGCGCACGGTGGCCGTCATCCTCACGGTGGTGCTCTGGAACATCGAGCGTCACGTCGCCGTGGCCACGCTGGTGCTCGGGATCGCACTTCCGTACATCGCGGTCGTCGTCGCCAACGCGGGCCGGGAGAACGCCCCTTCGCTGCCCTCGACCTTCATCCCCGCTCCCACGCGCCCGGCGCTGGGCGCCGCGCCCGCGGACGGGGCGGCGGAACCGGTCCCGGAAGCGGCCGGGCCGGACGCCGGGGAACGGCGGCAGGACGAGAGCTGATCTTCGGGCCGTCCACGAAGCTCAAGAAAACCTCAGATCAATCATGCGGTTCCGGTGCACTCCGGCCCGTTCCCCGTGACATACTTCGTACGCGCTCCGCATCCCCCGTCGGAGCGATGGACCGACGCCGGGCGGCTCCCCCCGTGGCTGCCCGGCGTCGCCATGTCCGGGCTCGGTGACGGGACGCCGTGGACGTAGGGTTGAGGCTGTGAACTCCCCTGATACACCCCACCCGGTGAACGCGGACCACCCGGATCCCTCGCATTCCGCGGGCACCCCCAGCCTCCCGGGCCTCCTCGGCTTCCCGGACGCGCGGAACGCCGCCGGGGCCGACGGCTCCCCCGCCGCCCCCGTCTGCTCCGCCAAGGGCTGCCGGGCCGCCGCCGTGTGGGTGCTGGCGTGGAACAACCCGAAGCTGCACACGCCCGAGCGCCGCAAGACCTGGCTGGCCTGTGAGGAGCACCGCGAGCACCTGTCCCAATTCCTGGGCGTGCGGGGCTTCCTGAAGGACGTCGTCACGCTGGAGGAGTGGGAGAGCGCGGCGGGGGATCGCTGAGGGAGGCCACCGCCGCGCTCGGCGGGACGCGCCTTTCAAGGCCGCGGGTGATCCGGGAAGCGCGGAGGAACGGGGCGGGCCACCGGGCTTCACGAGCGAGGCCCGCCAAGACGAGCCCGGGGCCCGCCCGAGCAAGCCCGGGGGGCCGCCGGTGAAGCCCGGACCTCAGCCGCCGATCGCCGACATGGGCCGGTCGGGCTGGGCGAACTCCGGGTCGTCCAGGCCCGAGCCCGCCTTCTTGCCCCACATCGCGCCCTTCCATATGCGCGCGACCTCCTCGTCTGGTGCGCCGGAGCGGAGCGCGCCGCGCAGGTCCGTCTCCTCGGTGGCGAACAGGCAGGTGCGTACCTGGCCGTCGGCGGTGAGCCGGGTGCGGTCGCAGGCGCGGCAGAACGGGCGGGTCACGGAGGCGATGACGCCGACGCGGTGCGGGCCGCCGTCCACGATCCAGCGCTCGGCCGGCGCGGAGCCCCGTACCGCCTCGCCCTCGGGCGTCAGGTCGAAGCGGGTGCGCAGGGAGGCGAGGATGTCACCGGCGGTGATCATGCCGGTGCGTGTCCAGCCGTGCTGGGCGTCCAGCGGCATCTGCTCGATGAAGCGCAGCTCGTAGTCGTTGGCCACCGCCCAGGCCAGCAGGTCGGGGGCCTCGTCGTCGTTGAGGCCCGGCATCAGGACGGAGTTCACCTTGACCGGGGTGAGCCCGGCGGCGCGCGCGGCCTCCAGGCCGCGTAGCACGTCGCCGTGGCGCTTGCGGCGGGTGAGGGTCTGGAAGACGTCCGGGCGCAGCGTGTCCAGGGAGACGTTGACGCGGTCCAGGCCGGCCGCGCGCAGGGCGGCGGCGGTGCGCTCCAGGCCGATGCCGTTGGTCGTCAGGGACATCTGGGGGCGCGGGGTCAGGGCCGCGACCCGTTCGACGATGCCCACCAGGCCGGGGCGCAGGAGCGGCTCACCGCCGGTGAAGCGGACCTCCTCGATGCCCAGGTCGCGCACCGCGATCGTTATCAGCCGCACGATCTCGTCGTCGGTCAGCAGATCCGGCTTGGCGAGCCATTGAAGGCCCTCCTCCGGCATGCAGTACGTACAGCGCAGGTTGCACCGGTCGGTCAGCGAAACGCGCAGGTCGGTGGCCACCCGTCCGAAGGTGTCGATGAGCACTGGGCCGCCTCCCCAAGTCCGGATCAGTTCGGTTAGAGACTACGCGATGGGTCCGACAACGAGCAGAAGAGAAAAGTCACGACGCGGAGCGGGCCGCGTCGTAGATCCCTACGACGCGGCCCGGGTTCGTTCGGAAGGCAGGAGGCGGGAGCCGTGGCCTCAGTGCGCGCCCGTTCCCGTCAGGGACCGGACCTCCAGCTCCGCGTACTTCTTGACGTCCGGCTCCTCCTTGGACAGCAGGGAGCCCAGCCAGCCCAGCAGGAAGCCGAGCGGGATGGAGATCAGGCCGGGGTTCTCCAGGGGGAAGAAGTGGAAGTCCACGCCGGGGAACATCGAGGTCTCCTTGCCGGAGACGACCGGCGAGAAGAGGACCAGCAGCACGGACCCGGCCAGGCCGCCGTAGATGGACCACAGCGCGCCTTGGGTGGTGAACCGCTTCCAGAACAGGCTGTAGAGGATCGTCGGCAGGTTGGCGGAGGCGGCGACGGCGAAGGCGAGCGCGACCAGGCCCGCCACGTTCAGCCCGCGGGCGAACACCCCCAGGACGATGGCCACCGCGCCGATCCCGATGGTGGCCCAGCGTGCCACCACCACTTCTTCCCTCTCGGTCGCCTTCCCCTTGCGGATGACGTTGACGTACAGGTCGTGCGAGAAGGACGAGGACGAGGCGAGGGTGAGGCCCGCGACCACGGCGAGGATGGTGGCGAACGCGACCGCCGAGATGACGGCCAGCAGGATCGCCCCGCCCGTGGAGCCCGCGCCGCCGCCGATCTCCTCGGCGAGCAGCGGGGCCGCGGTGTTGCCCGCCTTGTTGGACGCCATGATCGTGGCGGGCTTGATGAGCGCGGCGGCGCCGAACCCGAGCGCGATGGTCATCAGGTAGAAGGCGCCGATGATGCCGATCGCCCAGTTGACGGAGGTCCGGGCGGCCTTGGCGGTGGGGACGGTGTAGAACCGGATGAGGATGTGCGGGAGCCCGGCGGTGCCCAGGACCAGCGCGATGCCCAGGGAGATGAAGTCGATCTTCGAGGTGGCGGTCGCGCCGTACTTGAGCCCGGGCTCCAGGAACGCCGCGCCCTTGCCGCTCTCTTCGGCCGCCTTGCCGAGCAGGGTGGAGATGTTGAAGTTGAATTTGAGCAGTACCAGGAATGTGATCAACAGGGTGCCGGCGATGAGCAGCACGGCCTTGACCATCTGGACCCAGGTCGTGCCCTTCATGCCGCCGATGGACACGTACAGGATCATGACGATGCCGACGAGGACGACCACCAGGATCTTGCCCGCCTCGCTGGTGATGCCGAGCAGCAGCGTCACCAGGGCGCCGGCGCCCGCCATCTGGGCGAGCAGGTAGAAGATCGAGACGACGATGGTGGAGATGCCGGCGGCGGTGCGTACCGGGCGCTGGCGCATCCGGTAGGCGAGGACGTCCCCCATCGTGAAGCGGCCGGAGTTGCGCAGGGGTTCGGCGACCAGCAGGAGGGCGACGAGCCAGGCGACGAGGAAGCCGATGGAGTAGAGGAAGCCGTCGTAACCGAAGAGGGCGATGGCGCCCGCGATGCCGAGGAAGGACGCGGCGGACATGTAGTCGCCGGAGATCGCCAGGCCGTTCTGGAAGCCGCTGAACTGCCGGCCGCCGGCATAGAAGTCCTCGGCGCCCTTCGTCTGCCGCCCCGCCCACACGGTGATGCCGAGCGTGGCCACGACGAAGACGGCGAAGAGCGTGATGATCAGCGCCCGGTGCTCGCCCGCGCCCGAGGCGGCGAACTGGTGTGTCAGGCTCATGCGTCGCCCTCCAGGCGGGACTTGATCGCCTCGGCCTTCGGGTCGAGCTTGGCCGCGGCGTGGCGGGAGTACCACCAGGCGATGAGGAACGTGGTGAGGAACTGGGCGAGGCCCAGGACGAGGGCGACGTTGATGTTGCCGAAGAGCTTGGTGGCCATGAAATCGCCCGCGTAACTGGAGAGCAGCACGTACAGCAGGTACCAGAGGACGAAGGCGATGGTGAGGGGAAAGGCGAAGGAACGGTACGAACGGCGGAGTTCGGTGAACTCCGCGCTCGCCTGGACCCGCGGGAAATCAGGCGGTTCGGGCGGTGCCGGTTCGGTGGACGGTGCGGTGCTCACGAGTTCTCCTGACGCGTAGGGGCGGGGTCGGAGTCCGGCGGTAAAGCGTGCATAAGTGATCCGGATCACGCATCGTAGAGGCGCGGGAAACGATCCAACAGGGGGTCGGTGGTTGAACTCCGTACGCGTGCGCGGGCGCCGCCCCTCGTACGGCGCAGCGGACCGCGGACGGCGGGCGAATCCGCCGCGTACGCCCATGTGATGTGCCTACCGGGCGGCGGGGCCGCGGACGGACGGCCCGTGCGGATACGGGGGCGGACGTTCCAGGCGCGGACGGACGGCTGGTCCGCATATGGGAAGGACGTCCCGGTGCGGGCGAGAAGGCCCGGCGCCCTTGCACGCGGGAGGTCCGCGTTCACCGATGTCCCGCCCCCGCAACCCCTGTTGCACCGGGCGGACGCAAGGGCCGCTCCCGCGGTGGGTTTTCTCAGGAATCCATTGATGTTCCGTGGTGATCGCGGATAACTTCACTGGTCATGCACCCGTCGTACACGTCTTGTGTACGACGGACTCACGGACGATGCGGAGTACCCCAACCCATGGCACTTCCCCGACCCCGACGCGTGCGGGCGCTGGCCGTTCCGGTCGGCCTGGCCCTGACGGCTTCCCTCAGCTTCCTGCCGACCGCGGCCACCGCCGCGGACAGGAACGCGGCCCCGGCGGCTTCCACCACGCAAGGCCCCCTCCTTTCCTACGTGGTCAACACCACGCCCGACCGCGCCACGGTCACCCAGGTGAAGAAGGCGATATCCAAGGCCGGCGGGAAGGTCGTGATCGCATACGAGAAGATCGGCGTGATCGTCGTCCACTCGTCCAACCCCGGCTTCGCCGCCTCCATACGCACCGTCGCGGGGGTGCAGTCGGCCGGTGCGACCCGCACCTCGCCGCTGAAGTCCGCCGCCACCACCGACATCGGCAAGCCCCAGAAGCTCGACCGGCTCCCCAAGGCGCAGACGCTCGCCGCGGCCGGCCGGAACAGCAAGACCGCCAAGAGCGGTGAGCCGCTGGAGCCCCTCCAGTGGGACCTGCCCGCCATCAAGGCGGACCAGGCCGCGAAGATCAACCCGGGCAGCAGGAACGTCACCGTCGCCGTGATCGACACCGGCGTCGACGACACCCACCCGGACCTGGCCCCCAACTTCTCCGCCCGCCAGTCGGCCAACTGCGTGGGCGGCGTGGCCGACACCTCGCGGGGCGCCTGGCGTCCGTACGACGCGAAGAAGGACTACCACGGCACGCACGTGGCGGGCACGATCGCGGCGGCCCGCAACGGCGTCGGCATCGCGGGCGTCGCGCCCGGCGTGAAGGTCTCCGCCATCAAGGTCAGCGACCCCAAGACCTCCATGTTCTACGCCGAGAACGTGGTGTGCGCGTTCGTCTTCGCCGCCGACCACGGCGTGCAGGTGACGAACAACAGCTACTACGTCGACCCGTGGATGTTCAACTGCCCGGACCAGGCGGACCAGGCGGCGATCATGGACGCGGTCGGCCGGGCCGCGGAGTACGCGCAGAAGAAGGGGATCGTCAACGTCTCCTCGGCGGGCAACTCCAACCTCGACCTCGCCGCCAAGTCGCTGGTCGACAAGTCCAGCCCGAACGACACCAAGCCGGGCGAGCGCACGATCGACCCGTCGGTCTGCTGGGACGTGCCCAGCCAGCTCCCCGGCGTGGTCTCGGTCGCCGCGACCGGTGTGAAGAACCTGAAGTCCAGCTACTCCAACTACGGCCTCAACCAGATCGACGTGGCGGCCCCCGGCGGCGACGCCAAGCAGGTCCCGGACCTGCCGGCCAAGCACGGCAACATCCTCTCCACCATGCCCGGCGGTGACTACGCCTACCTGGCGGGTACCTCCATGGCCTCCCCGCACGTCGCCGGCGTCGCGGCCCTGATCAAGAGCGCGCACCCGAAGAGCAGCCCGCAGGAGATCCAGTGGCTGCTCAAGCAGGACGCCGACAACCCGGGCTGCACCCCGGAGGCCACGACCTGCACGGGCACCCAGCACATCAACAGCCACTTCGGTTACGGCATCGTGGACGCGCTGGACGCGGTGAAGTGACGGCGGTGACGCGTACGGAGGCGGTCCCCCGCTGAGAGCGGGGGTCGCTGACGCGGTGGCGTCGTGAGAGGGCCGGGCGGTCTTCCGCCCGGCCCTCTTGTATGCGGTCGTCGGCCCCGGCCCCTTGTGCGCGGTCGTCGACCCCGACCCCTTGTACGGCGTCTTCTCCTCAGACCCTCTTGTACGAGGGCTCGTCGGGCCTGTCAGCCCACCGGCCGGTCCACCTCCCGCCCCAGGTACGCGGCGAGCCGGTCCGCGCCGCTCGCCGACGTCGTGGTGGGCCGCGCGGGGGCGAACGAGCCGCCTTCCGTGCGCGGTGCGGCGCCGTAGATCCGGTGGGCCGCCTCCAGGACGTCCGGCGCGACCCCGGCCGCGAGGTCGGTGTCCGCGTCGAGGGCGCGCGCGAGGTCCCAGCCGTGGGCGAGGAGTTCGACGGTGGCCTGCTGGACGAGGAGGGCGCCGGGTGCCTCGTACGGGCCGTAGGTGCGCTCCTGCACCCCGGCCGACCGGAAGACGGCGAGCGCGGCGCGTGCCGAGTCCCGGAAGGCGGTGACGTGATCGTCGCCGAGGTGATCGGCGGTGTGATCGGTACGGGGCGCGTCCTGAGCGATCGAGGTCACCATCAGGTTCTCCCAGACCATGTGGCCGATCAGTTGCCGTACGGACCACTCGGGGCACGGGGTCGGGCGCGCCAGGTCCTCCGATGCCACGGTGGCCACCAGCGCCCCGACCTCCTCGGCCACCGTCTCGTACGCCGACAGCACCCGGGCCGCGTCCGGCAGGTCCGACACGTCGAGCGTCAGGTCCAGTGCGCCGGGCGCGGGGTGGGCCCGCAGCGCGGCGGCCGTCCAGGCGCCCGCGCGGCCCCACTCGGGCGGGGCGGGGCGTCCGGTGGCGGCGCAGAAGAGCCGCCAGTACCGCTCCACCTCGGGCTCGGTGGCGCGCTCCAACTGCTCCAGCAGGCGGGCGCGGGCCTCGGGGCCGTCCGCGGCCGGCGGGTCGGGGAGGGTCCGCTGGGTGGGGATCCAGGCGGCGACGAGTTCGGCGACGACCGGCTCGGCGGCCGGCGAATCCGGCGCCAGACCGGCGGCGAGCGCCGCCTCGGCGCGCTCGCGCATCAGCTCGGCGACCTGGGTGGCGGCGTGTGCGTCGGGGGTGTGCGCGTTGGCGGTGTCCACGTCAGCGGCTGCTCGCGGGTCGGAGGCGCGTACGTCGGCGGTGTGCGCGTCAGCGGCTGCTCGCGCGCCGGAGGCGCCCACGTCGGCGGCATGCGCGTCGGCGGCATGCGCGTCGTCGACCCGCACGTCAGGGGCCTGTGTATTGGCCACGTCCACATCCGCGCTGAACTCCGCCATCCGCCGCAGCGCTCCCCGCAAACCGGGCGAACGGACGTGTTCCGCGAGGTCGAGCCAGGCGGTGATCTGGTCGGGCGTGGGGTCGTCCGGGAGTTCGGGGACGAGGGCGAGCAGGCCGCCCCGGTAAGCGGGGGCGTCCACCCCCGCCAAGGTGTCCTCGATGAATTCCTGGACGGTGCGGCGGCGTTCCTCGGCCGACAGGCGGGCCAGCTTGTTCATGTGCGGCAGCTCCTCTGCTGCGCTGCCCCGCTCGGCCACCGAGCGCAGGACGGCGCGCCGTAACTGGAGCGTCCGGATCTGCGCGTCCAGCGCGTCCGCCCAGTGCGCGGCCAGTTCGGCGACGGAGCGTTCGCGCTGGAGGACGGCCCGGATGCCTGCCGTGCCGATGCCGAGTTCGCGCAGGGTGCGCACGATCTCCAGCCGGGCGGGGGCGTCCGGGCCGTACAGCCGGTAGCCCGCGGGGGTGCGGGCGGCGGGCGGCAGCAGGCCCCGGTCCGACCAGTCGCGGATCGTCTTCACCGGTACGCCGGTGAGCCGGGCCAGTTCGCCGATCGTGTGCAGGGTGCCGCCGTCCTCGTACATGTCCGCCACCTTCGGGTCTCCCACGGGGGGAGACTCAAGCCCGGCCCCCGTCCGGTCCGGTGCGGTCCGCGGTCAGGCCTTGACCAGCACCTTGAGGGCGCTGCGGTCGTCCATGGCCCGGTAACCGTCCGGGACGCCGGCGAGGTCGACGGTCAGGTCGAAGACCGGGGACGGGTCGATGGTGCCGTTCAGGACGTCGGGGAGCAGCTCCGGGATGTAGGCGCGGACCGGGGCGACGCCGCCGCGCACCGCGATGTTGCGGGCGAAGAGCACGCCCATGTCCAGGCCGGTGCCGCTGCCGTGCGGCACGCCGACCCAGCCGATGCCGCCGCCGGGACGGGTGATGCCGACCGCGGTGCGCATCGACTGCTCGGTGCCGACCGCCTCGATCACGGCGTGCGCGCCGTGGCCGGCGGTCAGCTCGCGCACCGCCGCCACCGCCGCCTCGCCCCGCTCGGCGACCACGTCGGTGGCGCCGAAGGTGCGGGCGATGTCGGTACGGGCCTGGTGGCGGCCCAGTGCGATGATCCGCTCGGCGCCCAGGCGCTTGGCGGCCAGGACGCCGCACAGGCCCACCGCGCCGTCGCCGACCACCGCGACCGTCGAGCCCGGCCGGACGCCCGCGCCGACCGCCGCGTGGTGGCCGGTGCCCATCACGTCCGAGAGGGCGAGCAGCGCGGTGAGCAGCCGGTCGTCCCCGGCGGCCTCGGCGGGGAGCTTGACGAGGGTGCCGTCGGCGTGCGGGACGCGGACGGCCTCGCCCTGTCCGCCGTCCGAACCGTTCGCGCCCCAGAAGCCGCCGTTCGGGCACGAGGTCGGCAGTCCCTCGGCGCAGAATTCGCAGGCGCCGTCCGACCACATGAACGGCGCGACCACCAGGTCGCCCGGCCGCAGCCCGGTCACCTCGGAACCGGTCTCCACGACCGTGCCCAGGAACTCGTGACCGATCCGCTGGCCCGGCTCGCGCTCCGCCTCGCCCCGGTAGGCCCACAGGTCGCTGCCGCAGATGCAGGCCCGCAGGACCCGGACGACGGCGTCCTTCGGGTGCCGGACGGCGGCGTCCGGCACGTCCTCGACCCGTATGTCGTAGGGGGCGTGAATGGTGGTGGCGCGCATGGGGTGTTTCCTAGCGGTCAGGCGTTTGTACGAACCTCATCACGGTACGCCCGACTCGTTCCTTTTCGACGTCCGGTGCGGGCGAGGCGACCACCGCGAGGCTCTGACCTGCGGGAACGCCCATCCTGGTAGGCCCGGCGCACGCCGTCGGCCAGGGCGTACTGGGCCGCCGTGTACGTCAGCATGATCCAGAACTGCGGCAGGGGCAGCTGCGGCCCGTGCGCGACACCCGCGGCGATCAAGGTGTCCGACAGGAGGAACAACAGCCCGCCGACCGTCGCCCGCGCCCCGAGCCGGACGGCGCCCAGCGCCGTAACCGTGAGCAGCAGGCCGTACGCCGCCACCGGGGCCCGCATCCCCTCCTCCAGGCCGGGCCACAGCAACGCCGTGGTGCCGAGCCAGGCAAGGGCGTACGCGGCGGCCGTCAGGCCGAGCGTCCGGCGCCCCGGGCGCGACGGCCGCCGCAGGAAGAGGACGAGGTAGCAGACGTGCCCGGCCGCGAAGGACGCCATGCCCAGGAGGAACGGCACCCGGCCGTCGAGCTGAAGCAGGGCGTCGCCCCCGCAGCCGAACAGCAGTGCGACGACCAGCGGCCGGGGCGCCCCGCTCAGCAGGGCCCACCCGGCGAGCACCGGCATCAGCGCGGGTTTGGTGACGTACGCGAGGGTGCCGGCGCCGGTCAGGAGGGCGGCGAGGTGGGCGGCGGTGAGAAAGAGGAAGAGGCCGAGGGCAAGGCGGACGGCGCGGGTGGGCTGCGTCACGTGACGGGTTCCTCCACGGACGACGGGGAGCCGCGCTTGCCGGACCGGCGGGTGGCCCGCTTCCGCGCTCGGCCCGCGTCATGCTTCCGGGCTTCGCGGACGGCGCGCTTCCCCGAGCGGTCGGAGCCGCGCTCCGGGGACGAGGCGGGGCGGGCGGATCCGGCGTCGCGGGCGCCCGTCCCCTCCACCGCCACCCGATCCCGCTCCCGCCCCGTCTTCCGGGGCTCGGGCTGCCACCCCGGCCCGCGGAACACCCGGCCGGCGCGCTCCCGCCAGGTGTCCGCCGCCCGTACGTCGCGGGCGATGGCGACGTACTCGTGGGTGGCGACCCGGAGCGGGTTGAAGGTGTCGATGTTCTTGGTGAGCCCGTAGACGGGCCGTTCGGTCTCCGGCACGAACGAGCCGAACATCCGGTCCCAGACGATCAGGATGCCGCCGAAGTTGCGGTCCAGGTAGCCACCCTGAGAGGCGTGGTGCACTCGGTGGTGGGACGGGGTGTTGAGCACGAACTCGAACGGCCGCGGCAGCTTGCCGATCCGCTCCGTGTGCACCCAGAACTGGTACACGAGGTTCGCGGAGGAGCAGAAGGCGACCGCGGCCGGATGGACGCCGAGCGCGATCATCGGCAGATAGAACGGCCAGACGGTCCAGGTCGTCCACGGCTGGCGCAGCGCGGTGGTGAAGTTGAACTTCCTGCTGGAGTGGTGCACCACGTGGCACGCCCACAGGATGCGGATGACGTGGTGCCCGCGGTGCGACCAGTAGTAGAAGAAGTCCTGGACGAGCAGCATGAGCGGCAGCGTCCACGCCAGGACGGGCACCCGCAGCGGCGTCAGCTCGTACACCGCCGCGTAGACGGCCACGATCGGGATCTTCCACAGCGCGTCGAAGACCAGGCTGCCCAGCCCCATGCCGATGCTGGTGGCCGCGTCCTTGGCCTCGTACCCCGCGGCGTCCTCGTCCGGGTGCAGGCGGTAGCTCACCATTTCCACCACGGTGAGCAGGACGAAAGCCGGTATGGACCACAACACGACATCGGGCAGGTGCGGCATGTCCGGCACGATAGAGGCGTCAACGCCCGATCGGCTAGAGGTAGTTACCGACAAGTATGTGAGACGGGTTGTCAGTTCGGCGGCCGGAAGGCGATCGGAAAGTTTCGTTTTCCTTCCGTACCCGGCACGCGACCTCTTCGGCGACCATGCCGGACGACCCCCGCCGCGCGCCTCACTCAGGCCCCCGGTGCCACCGGCGGGCCACCGTCCTGGCGTAGGGTCCGGGCGATCCCGGACGCCGACGCGACGCCAGGAAACGAGGCCCCGATGACCCCCTCGCGCAAGATCGCCCTTCTGGGCGGCGGCTTCTCCACCGACCCCGACACCCTGATCGACGACTTCGCCCTCTCCGCCACCGGGCGCGAACGGCCCCGGATCTGTTTCCTGCCCACCGCGAGCGGGGACGCGGACGGCTACCTGGAGCGTTTCTACGCCGCCTTCGGCGACCGCCCCGACCGCGAGCCGACCCACCTCTCCCTCTTCCGGCGCACCGAGCCGGACCCGCGCGCCCTGCTCCTCGCACAGGACGCGGTGTACGTCGGCGGCGGCAACACCGCCGGCATGCTCGCCGTTTGGCGGCTGCACGGCGTGGACGAGGCGCTGCGCGCGGCGTACGAGGCGGGGGTGCTGCTGTGCGGGATCAGCGCCGGGGCGTGCTGCTGGTTCGAGGGCTGCCTGACCGATTCCTTCGGGCCGCTGACCCCGCTGGCGGACGGCCTGGGACTGCTCCCGGGCAGCATGTGCCCGCACTACGACAGCGAGGCCGGGCGGCGCCCCGGCTACCTCGCCGCGCTCGGGGCGGGCGCGCTGCCCGGCGGCTGGGCGCTCGACGACGGGAGCGCCGCGCTCTTCGTGGACGGCCACCTGACGGAGGTGGTGGCCCGCAAGGAGGGTGCCGCGCTGCACCGGGTGACCATCGCGGAGGACGGCGCCGTCCTGGAGGAGGCGCTGCCCGCCCGGTCGCTCGGTCCGGCTTGAATCCCCCACCGGCCGAACAAATAGGATGATTCGTCGCATAAGCGCCGAGCGCCTCTCAACTCGCCGCCCCGTTAACCCACCCCCGCGCCTCCACCCGTAAGTGCGTCAACTCGCCCCACGTACCGGCTGGTTGACACCCACCGCCACTCCCCCGACCAGGCCCCCGCGCCCCCGCACCGGAGGCCCGTCCCGGACCGCGCGCCCGGCCCGGACGACCGGAATGCGACGAAAAGCCGGTGGGGAGGCGGCGGCGCTGTCAGTGCCGGCCCGTATCCTCAGTGACCATGCTCGAAGACCACATGGCAGCGGCCCGCCCGATCACCCCCGCGATCGGGCGGCAGCCGGTCCCCCAGGGGCCCGACTCCCCTTGGCCGACCGCGTACCCCGAGGGGTACGCGGTGGTCGACGTGGAGACCACCGGCCTGGCCCGGGACGACCGCATCGTGTCCGCCGCCGTGTATCAGCTCGACGCGTACGGGGAGGTCCAGGACCACTGGTACACGCTCGTCAATCCGCAGCGCGACCCCGGTCCGGTGTGGATCCACGGCCTGACCAGCGAGGTGCTGGAGTCCGCGCCGCTTTTCCCGGAGGTCGTGCCCGAGCTGTCGCGGCGGTTGGAGGGCCGGGTGCTGGTCGCGCACAACGCGATGTTCGACTGGTCCATGATCGCCCGCGAGTACGCCCGCGCCCGCACGGAGGCGCCCGTACGGCAGCGGCTGTGCACCATCGCCCTCTCCAAAGAGCTCGGCCTGCCGCTGCCCAACCACAAGCTGGAGTCCCTGGCGGCCCATTACGGCGTGGTTCAGGAGCACGCCCACCACGCCCTCGACGACGCCCGTGTGCTGGCCGAGGCGTTCCGCCCGAGCCTGCGGCTGGCCGCGCAGGCCAACCTGCGCCTGCCGCTGCTGACCTGCCAGCCGCTCACCGAGTGGTCCGACGCCCCGGTGCCCCGGCAGCACACCCCCGCGTCCTCCTACCGCCCCACCACCTGGCGCCCGGCCCGCAAGCGCCCGGCCTGCCCCTACCCCAACCCTGGGCGGTACGAGCCGGGCGCGCGGCTGGTGCAGGGGATGCGGGTGGCCATCTCGGGCGATACCTCCGTGGACCGCGAGCTGCTGGAGGACCGCGCGATCGAGGCCGGGCTGCACATCGCCACCAGCGTCTCCCGCCTGACCAGCCTCCTGGTCACCAACGACCCGGAAGCCCGCACGTCCAAGACGGTCAAGGCCCGCTCCTTCGGCACGCCCGTCATCGACGAGGCCGCCTTCATGCAGCTCCTCCAGGACGTGGCCCCGGCGCCTGCTTCCGGGTGAAGCCCCCTCGACACACCCCCGCGCGACTCGCCCCGCCCCCTGCGCCGCCCGCACGCTGTGCCCCATGGCACGTTGCGAGGTCTGCGGGAACGACTACGGGATGACGTTCGAAGTGCGCGCTCAGGGGGCGGTGCACGTCTTCGACTGCTTCGCCTGCGCCATCCACCGCATGGCGCCCATCTGCGAACACTGCCGGGTCCAGGTCATCGGGCAGGGCGTGGAGGCGGACGGTCGCTGGTACTGCGGGGCCCACTGCGCCCGCGCGGAGGGGCACGCGGGGATCGTGGACCGGGTCTGATCCCAGCGGGGCGGGGCGCCCTCCGACGGCGTCACCATCCGGCCCCGGCGGTCCGGCGTTCTCCGTACGAGACCGGCGCTCCTCATACGCGTCCGGCGTTCTCCGCACGAGACCAGTGCTCCCCGTACGCGTCCGGCGTTCCCCGTACAAGGCCGGGCGCGCTCCTCGTAAGCGTCCGGCGTCCCCGTACGAGACCGGGCGCGCTCCCCGTACGAGGGACGAGCCTCCGTACACCCCCGTACACCCGCCCCCTCCGCGACCCGCACCGGCCCCCCTGCGCGTCGTCAGCCCGCTTCCAGGTACCGTCAAAGTCGTGTACCGCTTCCTGTTGTCCCGGCAGTGGGTGATCCTCACCCTCGTGGGCCTCGTCCTGATCCCCGTCATGATCAAGCTGGGGTTCTGGCAGTTCCACCGCCATGAGCACCGCGTGGCGCAGAACCAGCTCATCGCCGACAACCTGGTCGCCCGCCCGGTCCCGGTCACCGACCTGACCGCTCCCGGCAAGACCGTCCCGCGCGAGGAGATGTGGCGCAGGGTCACCGCCACGGGCACGTACGACACCCGGCACGAGGTCGTCATCCGGCAGCGCACCGCCGCCGACGAGCAGACCATCGGCTACTACGTCGTGACCCCGCTGGACCTGGGCGACGGCAGGTCCGTCCTGATCAACCGCGGGTGGATCGCCGCCGGGGGGGACCTGACCAAGTTCCCGAAGATCCCCGCCGCGCCGGCCGGGAAGGTCACCGTCACCGGCCGCATCATGGCCGACGAGACGACGGAGTCCAGCGGGATCAAGAACACCTCCGGGCTGCCGGACCGGATGTTCATGCTGATCAACAGCGAGCAGCAGGCCAAGTACCTGGACCGGCCGGTCCTCGGCGGCTACATCGAGCAGACCGCCCCCAAACCGGCCGGCGGCACGCCCGAGCTGGTGCCCGACCCGGACCACGACAGCATCGGCCCGCACATGGCGTACGCGGTCCAGTGGTGGCTGTTCGCCGCGGCCGTGCCGGTGGGCTGGGTGGTCCTCGTCCGCCGCGAACGCCGGGACCGGCTCGCGGCCGAGGCCAAGCAGGCGGCGGAGGCCAAGGAGGCCACCGAGCACGCCCCCGCGGAACCGGAGGCGACGGACGCGGCTGCTTCGGGCGGGGCTGCCGAGGCACCGGCCACCGCTGCTCCGGACGGGTCCGCCGAGGCCCCGGCCGCGGGCGTGACGACTGCCGGGGAGAAGGCACCGGCCGAGCGCTGAGGGCACGGCCCCGGCCGGGCGCCGAGCGCTGAGCGCCGGAGGCGGCTCATCCACAACCCATCCAGCGGCGGCGACCGCACCCGCACTCGTCCCCCCGGAACGACCGCGTCCGCCGCGAGCCACTGCGTCCCCCGCACCCCCGCCATATCCCCACGAGCCGGTCACTCCCAGCACCACCTCCCGCGCGTCCGGAAGGACCACGGCAGACTGATCACATGGACCTTGGACTCACCGACCGGACCTACATCGTCACCGGCGCCACCCGTGGCCTCGGCCTGGCCACCGCGCGGGCGCTGACCGCCGACGGCGCCAACGTCGTCGTCAGCGGACGCGAGGAGAAGAGCGCGCGAGCGGCGGCGGCCGACCTGGGCGAGCGCGCCATCGGCGTGGCGGCGGACAACGCCGATCCGGAGGCGGCGGCGCGCCTGATCGCCGCGGCTCGCGAACGGTTCGGCCGTTTCGACGGCATCCTCGTCAGCGTGGGCGGCCCGACGCCCGGCCCTGGCACCGACATGACCGACGAGCAGTGGCGGACCGCCTTCGAGTCCGTCTTCCTCGGCGCCGTCCGGCTGGCCCGGACCGCCGCGGCCGAACTGGGCGAGGGTGGTGTGATCGGTCTGGTGCTCTCCGGCTCGGTCCACGAGCCGATCCCCGGCCTGGCACTCTCCAACGGACTGCGCCCGGGTCTGGCGGGCTTCGCCAAGTCGCTGGCTGACGAGATCGGGCCGCGCGGCATCCGCGTCGTGGGCCTGCTGCCGGGCCGGATCGCCACCGACCGCACCCGGCAGCTGGACGAGCGGTCCGACGACCCCGAGGCCGCCCGCGCCCGCAACACCGCCGCCATCCCGCTGCGCCGCTACGGCGACCCGGAGGAGTTCGGCCGCACCGCCGCCTTCGTGCTCTCCCCCGCCGCCTCCTACCTGACGGGCGTCATGCTGCCCGTGGACGGCGGCTCGCACCGCGGCTTCTGAGCCGGGGCGATCGCCAGGGGTGCGGGGGGGCGGGGGGGGGGGGGCCGGGGGGGCCGGCGGCCCCCCCCGCGCCGGCGCGCCCCCCCCCCCGCCGCGGCGGCCCGGGCCCCCCCCCCC
>NZ_JBEXNM010000068.1:0-45921 GCF_040611095.1 Streptomyces sp. NPDC003077
GCCGCTCCCCCGCCAGCATCCGGCCCACCGGCTGCCAGGTCATGCGGTAGGACCAGCCGTCCACGGCGTTCCGCTCGCGCCGCTGCCGCCGCCACGCGGACAGCTTCGGCACGACGACGTCCAGTTCCTCGGCGCTCAGCCCCAGCGTGCCGGCCAGCGCCTGCGCGTCCTCCCGCTCCACGCTCGCCCAGAACTCGGCGTCGGCCGGGTCCTCGACGAACTCGGTGACCGGGGTCTCCAGCCAGAACCGCTGCTGCTGGAAGGCGTACGTCGGCAGCTCGACGCGCCGCGCGCCCGGGAAGAGCGCGTGCCAGTCGGGCGAGATGCCGTGAACGTGCAGTTCGGCCAGGGCGGCGGCCAGGGCCCGGGGCTCGGGCCGGTCGGCCCGCAGCAGCGGCACGGCCACCACCTCGGGCACGCAACCCTGCGCCATCCCACTGAGGACGCCACCGGGGCCGATCTCCACGAAGGTGGTGACGCCCAGGTCGTGCAGGGTGCGCACCCCGTCCGCGAAACGAACGGCCTCGCGGACGTGACGGACCCAGTAATCGGCCGTGTAGGGCTCGGCCAGCGCACCCGTCACGTTCGAGACGACGGGGATCGTCGGCTCGGCGTACGTCAGCCCGCGCGCCACCGCCGCGAACTCGTCCAGCATCGGATCCATCAACGGCGAGTGGAACGCGTGGCTGACCTTCAGACGCGAAGTCTTCCGCCCCTCGGCCGCAAAGTGCTCGGCCACCGCTATGACAGCGTCCTCGGCACCCGAGATGACCACCGACTGCGGCCCGTTCAGCGCCGCGATCCCGACACTCTCCGACAGGTGCGGCAGGACCTCGTCCTCCGTCGCCTGAATCGCCACCATCGCCCCACCGGACGGCAGCGCCTGCATCAACGAGGCACGAGCGGAGACGAGCTTCGCCGCGTCATCCAGGGACAGCACCCCGGCGACGTGCGCCGCAGCGATCTCGCCCACCGAGTGCCCGGCCACATAATCCGGCCGGATGCCCCAGGACTCCAGCAGCCGGAACAACGCCACCTCGATGGCGAACAACGCCGGCTGCGTCACCCCCGTCGGCGTCAGGTCCTCCACATCCACGGCCACATCGAGCCGCGCACACACCTCGTCATAAGCCGCCGCGAACACCGGATAGGACGCATACAGCTCACGCCCCATCCCCACCCGCTGCGACCCCTGCCCCGAGAACAGGAAGCCCAGCTTGCCGCCGCCCCGGGTGGAGCCCTCCACCACGGACGCGGAGGGCGTGCCGGAGGCCAACGCCCGGACGCCCTCGGCCAGTTCGTCCAGGCTGCCGCCCACGACCGCCGCGCGCCGCTCCCAGGCGGCCCGCGTCGTGGCCAGCGAGAAGGCGACGTCGGTCACCGGGAGCTCCGCGCCGTCCGCCGTCACCAGGGCCAGCAGCCGGGCCGCCTGCTCGCGCAGGGCGGTCTCGCTCCGCGCGGACAGCACCCACGGCACCACCCCGGGCGCCACGGCCGAACGGACGGGGGCGGGCGCCGCGTCCTCGTCCGCTTCCTCCTCCGTCGCCACCGGAGCCTGCTCGATGATCGTGTGGGCGTTGGTGCCGCTGACGCCGAAGGAGGAGACGGCGGCCCGGCGCGGGCGGTCGGTCTCCGGCCAGGGCACGGACTCCGTGAGGAGCCGGACGCCGCCCGCGGACCAGTCCACCCGCGGCGTGGGCTCGTCCACGTGCAGGGTGGGCGGCAGTTCGCCGTTCCGGATGGCCATGACCATCTTGATGATCCCGGCCACGCCCGCCGCCGCCTGGGTGTGCCCGATGTTGGACTTGATCGAGCCGAGCCACAGCGGCTGGTCGCCGGTGTGCTCCTGCCCGTAGGTCGCGAGCAGGGCCTCGGCCTCGATGGGGTCGCCGAGGGTGGTGGCGGTGCCGTGTGCCTCGACCGCGTCGATCTGCGCGGCGGACAGGCGGGCGCTGTCCAGGGCGGCCTGGATCACGCGCATCTGGGAGGGGCCGTTCGGCGCCGTCAGGCCGTTGGAGGCGCCGTCCTGGTTGACGGCGGAGCCGCGGACGACGGCGAGGACGTCGTGGCCGTTGCGGCGGGCGTCGGAGAGGCGTTCCAGCAGCAGGATGCCGACGCCCTCGGACATGCCGGTGCCGTCGGCGGTGGACGAGAACGCGCGGCAGCGGCCGTCCGGGGACAGGCCGCGCTGCCGGCTGAAGGCGAGGAAGGTGTTGGGGGTGGCCATGACGGTGGCGCCGCCCGCCAGCGCGAGGGAGCACTCGCCCTGCCGCAGCGCCTGCACGGCCAGGTGGAGGGCGACCAGCGAGGACGAGCACGCGGTGTCCACCGTCACCGCCGGGCCCTCAAGACCGAAGGTGTAGGAGAGGCGGCCGGAGATCACGGCGCCGGTGTTGGCGGTGACGAGGTGGGACTCGATCTCCTCGTTGCCGCGCTCCTGGAGGTAGGCGTGGTCCTGCCCGTTGGTGCCGACGAAGACGCCGGCGCGGCTGCCGCGCACGGTCGCCGGGTCGATCCCGGCCCGCTCGAACGCCTCCCAGGAGGTCGCCAGCAGCAGCCGCTGCTGCGGGTCCATGACCAGCGCCTCGCGCGGCGAGATGCCGAAGAACGCCGGGTCGAAGTCGCCCGCGTCGTGCAGGAACCCGCCGTCGCGGACATAGGTCGTACCGGCCCGCTCGGGGTCCGGGTCGTAGAGCGTCTCCATGTCCCAGCCGCGGTCGGTGGGGAACGGGGAGATCGCGTCGGCGCCCGAGGAGACCAGCCGCCACAGGTCCTCGGGGGATGCCACGCCGCCCGGGAAGCGGCAGGCCATCCCGACGATGGCGATCGGCTCGGTGTCCTTGGCCTCCAACTCCCCCAGCTGCCGGCGGGTCTGGCGCAGATCCACCATCACGCGCTTGAGGTAGTCCCTGAGCTTGTCGTCGTTCGACATGTGTTTCGTCCTCGGTGAGCAGTGCGGTGGAAGAAGTGGGAGGGGCCCGTTCGCGGGCGGGAAGCGGGCGATGGAGCTCGCGTTCCCGGCCGGGACGGCCGGCGTCGATCGGGGAGCGGGGCAGCGGGTCGGTGGCCTTGGGCGCCCGGCCGGGGAGCGGGTCGGTGGGACCTGCTTCCCGGCCGGGTGGCGGATCAGCGGGAGCCGAGTTCCTGGTCGATGAGGTCGAACATCTCGTCGTCGGTGACCGCGTCGAGGTCGTCCAGGTCGTCGTCGGTGCCGGGGAGGCCGCTCGGGGCCTCGGCGGCCTGGTGGCCGTCGGTCCATTTCCACAGCAGCGACTTGAGGCGGGCGGTGATCTTGGCGCGGGCCTCGTCGTCCGCCCCGTCCGTCCCGCCCGTGCCGATCGCGGCGAGTCCGGCCTCCAGCCGGTCCAGGTCCTCGAACACCGGCAGCGCGGCGGCCGTCACGTCGAGAACGAGTTCCTTGTGGAGGAGCCGGGCGATGGCGAGCGGGTTCGGGTGGTCGAAGACGAGGGTGGGCTTGAGTCGCAGGCCGGTCGCGGCGTTGAGCCGGTTGCGCAGCTCGACGCTGGTCAGGGAGTCGAAGCCGATGTCGCGGAAGGCGGTGCCGGGTTCGATCCGGGACGGGTCGGCGATGTTGAGCGCCGCCGCCGCCTGGTTGCGTACGAGGTCGAGCAGCACCTTCTCCTGGTCGGCCTCCGCCATCCCCGCGAGTCGGCGGGCGAACGCGGGCGCCTGGCCGGCGTCCGCCTGCTGCTCGGCGGTACGCGCCTGCGGCACCAGCCCCCGGAAGACGGCGGGCAGCATGCCGGAACGGGCCATCGCCCGCAGGCCCGCGAAGTCCAGCCGCACGGGGACGGCCACCGGCGTTTCGCCGGCCACCGCCGCGTCAAAGAGCGCGAGCCCTTCGGCGGGGGTCAGCGGGGCGATGCCCGCCCGGCCCATGCGGCCTCGGTCCGCGTCGGAGATCCGGTCGCCCAGGCCGCCGTTGTCGGTCCACAGGCCCCAGGCCAGGGAGGTGGCGGGCAGCCCGGCCGCACGGCGCAGCTCGGCGAGCCCGTCCAGGAACGCGTTGCCCGCCGCGTAACCGCCCGCGCCCGCGCTCCCCAGCACCCCGGCCAGCGAGGAGAACAGGACGAACGCCGCGAGGTCTTGGTCCCGCGTCAACTCGTGCAGGTACAGCGCGCCGTCGGCCTTGGGCCGCAGGACGGTGTCCAGCCGCGCCGCGTCCAGCGCGGTGACCACGCCGTCGTCGAGCGCGGCTGCCGCGTGGACGACGGCGACGAGCGGGTGCTCGGCGGGGATGGTCGCCAGCAGCTCGGCCAGGGCCGCGCGGTCCGCGACGTCACAGGCCGCGACGTCGACGTGCGCGCCGAGCGCGGAGAGTTCCGCGCACAGCTCCGCGATGCCGTCGGCCGCCCGGCCCCGGCGGCTGACCAGCAGCAGCCTGCGGGCGCCGCGCTCGGCGACAAGGTGCCGGGCGAGCGACCGCCCGAGCCCGCCGGTGGCGCCGGTGAGCAGGACGGTGCCGTGGGGGTTCCAGGCGGGGGTGGTGGCGTCCTCGGCTGGGGCGGGGGCCTCCGGGGCGGGGATGCGGTCCAGGCGGGGGGCGAGGACCCGGCCGCCGCGTACGGCGAGCTGGGGTTCGTCGAGGGCGGCCAGGGTGGCGGGGGCGGTCCCCTCGGGGTTTCCGGGGTTTCCGGTGAGGCCCCAGCTTTCGGCCGCCGCCGCGTCCGCGTCCACCAGCAGCAGGCGGCCCGGGTGCTCGGACTGGGCGGACTTCACCAGCCCGGTCACGGCGGCGTGCGCCAAATCCGGGCCGGGCGCGGGCTCCGCGCCCTCGTTCGTCGCGCCGTCACAGGAGACGGCGCCCCGGGTGACGATCACGAGCCGAGCGTCCGCGAACCGCTCCTCGGTCACCCAGTCCTGCACGACCGCGAGCACGGCGCTCAGCGCGCGCCGCGTCACGGCGGCGGTGTCCTGCGATGCGCCGTCGTCACCGGAAGGTGCCGCGGCATCCACCGGGCAGGGGAAGAGGACGTACGCGGGCAGCGGCGTCCCGGCGTCCACGGCCCGACGCAGCGCCTCCAGGTCCGCGAACCGAAGGAACCCGTCGTCGGAGCTCGGCCCGGAGCCGGAGCCCGCAGCGTCGTCGGCTCGTCCGCCGATGACCGCCCAGCCGGGACCGTCATCGGAGTCCGCACCCGGCCCGTTCGAGCCGGCAGCAGGCACGTGACCGAGATCCTGCTCCTCCCACACCACCTCGAACAGCCACCGCCGGTCCCGCGCCCGGGACGCCAGCACCTGCTGGGCCGTCGTCGGCCGGTTCAGTACGGCGTCCACCGAGGCCACCGGGTTGCCGTCCGCGTCGGCCAGTTCCACCGACGCGCCCCCGTCCCCTTCCGGACGGACGTGCACCCGCACCACCCCGGCCCCCGTGGCGTGCAGCGACACACCGCTCCACGCCACCGGCAGCGTCAGCGCGGCCGGTTCGCCGTCCGCGCGCCCCAGGGCGAGGGTCCACAGCGCGGCCTCCAGGAGGGCGGGGTGCAGACCGTAACGGTCCGCGCGCCCGCGTTCCGTCTCCGGCAGCGCCACCTCGGCATACAGGTCGCCATCCGCGCGCCACGCCGCGCGCAGCCCCGGGAACGCGGTGCCGTAGTGCCGGCCCGGCTCGTCCGCCAGCGCGTCCGCGATCGCCTCGTCCGTTACGGGCTCCGCGCCCACCGGGGGCCAGACCACCAGGTCGAACTCCGCCGCCGGGGCCTGCGCCGTCACCGTGCCGGTGGCGTGGCAGGTCCACGGCTCGTCCGGTTCCGCGTCGCCGCCGACCGCGCGGCTGTGGATGCTCACGGGACGGCGGTCGGGATCTCCGTCCCCGTCCCCGACCCGCACCTGAATGCGGACGGCGCCCTGATCGGCGAGCACCAGCGGAGAGAGCAGGTCGAGCTGGTCGAGACGCGGGCACCCCGCCTCCCGGCCCGCGCGCAGCGCCAGCTCCACGAAGACGCTCGCGGGCACGACCGGCACCCCGCCGATCGTGTGCTCCGCCAGCCACGACTGCCCGCTCGCCGACAACTGGCCGGTGAGCAGGACATCCCGCCCCTCGGCCTGCTCCACCACCGCGCCGAGCAGCGGGTGATCGGAGGAGTCGAGCCCGGCCGCCGACACGTCGAGCGCTTCCGTGCTCTCCAGCCAGTACCGCTCGCGCTGGAAGGCGTAGGTCGGCAGCTCGACGCGCTGGGCGCCGGGGAAGAACGCCCGCCAGTCCGGCGAAACACCGTGGACGTGAAGCTGCGCGAGCGCCGTCGTCAGCGCCTGCGGCTCGGGGCGGTCGGTACGGAGCGCGGGAACGGTGAGCGGGTCCTCGTCCGGCAGACAGCCCTGCGCCAGGGCGGTCAGCACACCGCCGGGGCCGATCTCCACGAAGGTCGTCACGCCGAGGTCGTGCAGGGTGCGCACCCCGTCCGCGAAACGGACGGCCTCGCGGACGTGCCGCACCCAGTAATCGGCGGTGTGCGGCTCGGCCAGCGCCCCTGTCACGTTCGAGACGACGGGGATCGAGGGCTCGGCGTAGGACAGGCTGCGGGCGATGGCCGCGAACTCGTCCAGCATCGGATCCATCAACGGCGAGTGGAACGCGTGGCTGACCTTCAGACGGGACGTCTTGCGGCCCTGAGCGGTGAAGACCTCCGCCACCGCCGTAACAGCGTCCTCGGCACCCGAGATGACCACCGACTGCGGGCCGTTGAGCGCCGCGATACCGACGTCCTCCGTCAGGTGCGGAAGGACCTCGTCCTCCGTCGCCTGGATCGCGATCATCGCGCCACCGGAGGGCAGGGCCTGCATCAGCGAGGCACGCGCGGAGACGAGCTTCGCGGCGTCGGCCAGCGACAGAACCCCGGCCACATGCGCGGCAGCGATCTCCCCCACCGAATGCCCGGCCACGTAATCCGGCCGCACACCCCACGACTCCAGCAACCGGAACAACGCCACCTCAATGGCGAACAACGCCGGCTGCGTCACCCCCGTCTGCGACAGATCATCCCCGTCCACGGCCACGTCCAGGTGCGCGCACACCTCGTCATAAGCCGCCGCGAACACCGGATAGGACGCATACAACTCACGCCCCATCCCGACCCGCTGCGACCCCTGACCCGAGAACAAGAACCCGACCTTGCCCGGACGCGGCCGACCGATGACCACACCGGCCGACGACTTGTCGGCCGCCAACTCCCGGAGTCCGTCGAGCAGTTCCTCGCGCGACTCTCCCACCACGGCGGCGCGCACATCCAACGCCGCCCGCGACGTGGCCAGCGACCAGCCCACGTCACCGGACGAGAAGCTCGCGTCCAGAGCACCCAGCAGCCGCGCCGCCTGGGCCCGCAGCGCCGCCTCCGTCTTGGCGGACAGTACCCACGGCAGGACGGGCGGCTGTGCGGCGACCGTCACCGTCTCCGACGGACCGGCGGCGTCCCCGGCCTCCTCGTTCTCGTCCTCCTCCGGCGCCTGCTCCACGATCACGTGTGCGTTCGTGCCGCTGATCCCGAAGGAGGAGACACCGGCGCGGCGCGGGTGGTCGGTCTGCGGCCAGTCCGCCGGGTCGGTCAGCAGCTCGACGCGGCCGGCCGTCCAGTCGACCTGGGGGGTGGGGGCGTCGACGTGCAGGGTGCGGGGCAGGACGCCGTGCCGCATGGCCAGGACCATTTTGATGACGCCCGCGACACCCGCCGCCGCCTGCGTGTGGCCGATGTTGGACTTGACCGAGCCGAGGAGCAGGGGGCGTTCGCGGTCCTGGCCGTAGGTGGCCAGCAGGGCCTGGGCCTCGATGGGGTCGCCGAGGCTGGTGCCGGTGCCGTGGGCCTCGACGGCGTCGATCTCTTCGGCGGAGAGCTGGGCGTTGGCCAGGGCCTGGAGGATGGCGCGCTGCTGGGACGGGCCGTTGGGCGCGGTGAGGCCGTTGGAGGCGCCGTCCTGGTTGACGGCGGAGCCGCGGACGACGGCGAGGACCGGGTGGCCGTTGCGGCGGGCGTCGGAGAGCCGTTCGACCAGCAGCAGGCCGACGCCCTCGGACCAGGCCGCGCCGTCGGCCGCCGCCGCGAAGGACTTGCAGCGGCCGTCGGGGGCGAGCCCGCGCTGACGGCTGAACTCCACGAAGGAGCTGGGGCCCGCCATGACGGTGGCCCCGCCCGCCAGCGCGAGGGAGCACTCGCCCGAGCGCAGGGACTGCACGGCGAGGTGCAGCGCCACCAGGGAGGAGGAGCACGCCGTGTCGATCGTCACCGCCGGGCCTTCGAGGCCGAGGGTGTAGGCGACGCGGCCGGAGGCGACGCTGCCGGAGTTGCCGGTGCTCAGCAGTCCTTCGAGGCCGTCGGGGAGGGTGCCGGTCCGGAAGGCGTAGTCGTGGTACATCAGGCCCGCGAAGACACCGGTCTTGCTGCCGCGCAGGGTCGCCGGGTCGATCCCGGCCCGTTCGAACGCCTCCCAGGACGTTTCCAGCAGCAGGCGCTGCTGGGGGTCCATGGCGAGGGCCTCACGCGGCGAGATGCCGAAGAACTCGGCGTCGAAGTCGGCGGCGTCGTGCAGGAAACCGCCGTGCCGGGTGGTGACCTTGCCGGGCCGGTCGGGGTCGGGGTCGTAGAGGGCGTCCACGTCCCAGCCCCGGTCCGTGGGGAAGCCGGAGATCGCGTCGCCGCCCTCGGCGAGCAGCCGCCACAGGTCCTCCGGGGACTCCACGCCGCCGGGGAACCGGCAGCTCATCCCGATGATCGCGATGGGCTCCCGGTCCCGGCCCTCCAGCTCGCGCACGCGCCGGCGGGCCTGCCGCAGGTCGGTGGTGGCGCGCTTGAGGTAGTCGCGCAGTTTGTCCTCGTTCATCATGTGCTGCCCGCCGTTCATCGTGTGCTGCCCGCTCCTCACGGCCTGCGCGGTTCAGGAGCCGCCGAGCTCTTCGTCCAGCAGCTCGAACAGCTCGTCGTCGCTCGTCGAGCTGAGGTCGTCGTCCTCGGCTCCGCTGTGGTCGTCGCGATCCGTCGGCTGCTCCCCGGTCCAGCGGGCGAGCAGAACCTGGAGCCGCATGGTGATCCTGGTCCGGGTGACGTTGTCGGTCCCGGCGTCCGCCTCGGCGGTGGCCAGCGCGTCCGCGAGCCGGTCGATCTCGTCGAAGACGGAGGCCTGTCCCGGGTCGCCGGGCAGGTCCTTGAGGACCCGCTGGGCGAGGGCCGTGGGCGTCGGGTGGTCGAAGACGAGCGTGGCGGGCAGCCGGAGGCCGGTGGCCTGGTTGAGCCGGTTGCGCAGTTCCACGGCGGTCAGCGAGTCGAAGCCCAGCTCCTGGAAGGCGCGGTCCGGCTGGACCGCCGTCGCCGAACCGTGCCCGAGCACGGCGGCCACCTCCCCTCGGACGAGGTCGAGCACCGCCTCCGCGCGCTCGTCCTCGGTCAGGCCCGCCAGCCGCTGCGTCAGGGGGACGGCCGCACTGGATCCGCTTGGGGCGGGGCGGCGGGTGCCCGTGCCGACCAGCGTCCTGAGCAGCGTGGGCACGGGGGTGCCGGCGTTGCGCAGGGCCGGGAGGTCGAGCCGGGCGGGGACGGCCAGGGCGTGTCCGGAGGCGAGGGCGGCGTCCAGGAGTTCCAGGCCCTCGGTGTCGGAGAGCGGGGTGACGCCGCCCCGGGCGAGCCGGGTCCGGTCGGAGTCGCCCATCTCCCCCGTCATGGTGCCGGTCCGCTGCCACAGGCCCCAGGCGAGCGAGGTCACCGGCCGCCCCTCGGCGCGGCGGCGCTGGGCGAAGGCGTCCAGGTAGGCGTTGGCGGCGGCGTAGTTGGCCTGGCCGGGGGTGCCGAGGGTGCCCGCGAGGGAGGAGAAGAGGACGAAGGCGGTCAGGTCGCTGCCGCCTGCCAGCTCCTCCAGGTTGCGGACGGCGTCCACCTTCGGGCGCAGGACGGTGGCCAGGCGCTCCGGGGTGAGGGAGGCGACCAGGCCGTCGTCGAGGACACCGGCGGTGTGGACGATCGCGCTGACGGGCGGTGCGCTCGCCAGCACCTCGGCCAGGGCGTCCCGGTCGGCCACGTCGCAGGCCGCCCAGGTCACCTCGGCGCCTGCGGCCGTCAGCTCCGCCTCCAGTTCGGCGGCGCCGTCCGCCTCCGCACCACGGCGGCTGACGAGCAGCAGGCGGCTCACCTTGTGCTCGGTGACCAGGTGGCGGGCCACCAGGGCGCCCAGGGCGCCGGAGGCGCCGGTGAGCAGCACCGCGCCGTCGCCGAAGTCCACGGCGGCCTGCGCCTCCGCGCCCTGGGTGGGGCGGGCGAGCCGGGGGACGAGCAGGGCGTCGCCGCGTACGGCGGCCTGCGGTTCGTCGGCGTCGGTGAGTTGGGTGAGGAGGGCGGGGAGGGTCTGGAGGAGGGCGTCGGTCTCCGTGCCGGCCCGGGGGTCGGCGTCCAGGAGCACGACGCGGTCCGGGTTCTCCGACTGGGCGGACCGGGCCAGGCCCCACACCGCCGCCTGCACGGGGTCGGGCACCGACGCGTCGTCCGCACCGGCCCCGGTGGCGACCGCGCCCCGGGTCACGAGCACCAGGCGGCCGGGGCGCTCCTCGGCCAGCCACCAGCGCAGCAGGTCCAGCACCTCGGCGAGGACGTGGTGCACCCGCCGTGCCTCCGGCTCGTCCGGCGCGGTGTCCGCACCCGGCAGCAGGACGGCGAGCGCGTACGCCTCCGGGTCCGCGTCCGCCTCAGGGGACACCGCCCCGGCCGGATCGGCCAACAGCTCCGGAATGTCCGTGCACAGCCGCACGCTCCAGTCGCGGGCCGTCGCGGTGGCCGGGGTGGCCGGGGCGGTGAGCGCGGACCACTCCACCGTGAACAGGGAGTCCCGGGCGCGGCCACGGAGCTGGTCCGCCGCCACCGCGCGCAGCGTCAGCGACTCGACCGAGACGACCGGGCGGCCTGCGTCGTCCGTCGCGGTCAGCGAGACCGCGCCGTCCTCGGCCGGGGCCAGCCGTACGCGCAGGGTGCCGGCTCCGGTCGCGTGCACCGCGGCCCGGGACCAGGCGAAGGGCAGCAACGGGCCGTCGGCGGCCGGGAGCAGGTCGCCCGCGCCGAGGGCGTGCAACGCCGCGTCGAGCAGGGCGGGGTGGATGCCGTACGCGCCCGCGTCGGCGCCGTCCTGAGGGAGGGCCAGTTCGGCGTAGACACCGTCTTCGTGCCGCCAGACGGCACGCAGGCCCTGGAACAGGGGGCCGTACTGCAAGCCCAGGTCCGCCAGGCCGTCGTAGAAGCCCTCCAGCGCGACCGGCTCGGCACCGGCCGGCGGCCAGGCCCCGTCCGCAACAGGCTCCAAGGCCACAGAGTCGGCGCTCGCCAGCGCACCCGACGCGTTGCGCACCCACGGCCCCTCCTCGGCCCGCGAGTGCACGCTCAGCGGACGGCGGCCCGCCTCGTCGGGCGCGCCGACCAGGACCTGAAGGGCGACGCCGCCTCGTTCGGGAAGGATCAGCGGGGCGTGCAGGGTGAGTTCGTCGATCAGGGCGCAGCCGGTCTCGGCCGCCGCGTGGGCGGCCAGTTCGACGAAGGCGGTGCCCGGCAGCAGGACGGTGCCCAGCACCGCGTGATCGGCGAGCCAGGAGTGCGTCTGGAGCGACAGCAGTCCGGTGAGCAGGTGGCCGCCCGCGTCGGGCAGTTCGACGGCGGCACCGAGCAGCGGGTGGTCCGCCGGGCCGAGGCCCGCCGCGCGCACGTCGCCGGTGACCGGTCCGGCGTCGAGCCAGTACCGCTCGTGCTGGAACGCGTACGTCGGCAGGTCGACGGCCCGCGCGCCGGGCAGCGCCGGGCGCCAGTCCACTCCGACGCCGTGCGCGTGGGCCTGGCCGAGCGAGAGCAGGAACCGCCGCCGGCCGCCGTCACCGCGCCGCAGCGTGGGCACGACCACCGCGTCGGCGCCCGCGGCCTCGATGGCGTCCTGCACGCCGGTCAGTTGGACGGGGTGCGGGCTGACCTCGATGAACACATCGTGCCCGGCGTCCAGCGCGGCGCCGATCGCGTCGTGGAAGCGGACGGTCTGGCGCATGTTGCGGTACCAGTACCCGGCGTCGAGCTCCTCGGTCGCCAGGGCCGCGCCGGTCACCGTGGAGTAGAACGGGGCCGCGTCGGCGAGCGGGGTGACCCCGGCGAAGCCCGCGCGGGCGTCCTCCTCGACCTGTTCGATCTGCGGGGAGTGCGCGGCGTAGTCCACGGCGACGCGGCGGGCCTGGATCTGGTGCTCGGCGCAGTGCGCGAGGAGTTCGTCCAGCGCGTCGAGGTCACCGGAGACGACGACCGAGCCGGGGCCGTTGACGGCGCCGATGCCCAGCCGTCCCGCCCACCGGTCGAGCAGGTCGCGGGCCTGCTCCTCCGGCAGCGTCACCGAGGCCATGCCGCCGCGCCGCTGGAGGCCGCGCACCGCGTGACTGCGGCGGGCGACGACGCGGGCGCCGTCCTCCAGGGACAGCGCGCCCGCGACCACCGCCGCGGCCACCTCGCCCTGCGAGTGCCCGATGACGGCGGCGGGCGTGACCCCGTACGCCTTCCACACGGCGGCCAGCGCGACCGTCACGGCCCACAGCACCGGCTGGAGCACGTCCACGCGCTCGGCCGGGATCTCGTCCTCCTGGCGCAGCAGCTCGGTCAGCGACCAGTCGACGTGCGGGGCGAGGGCGCGTTCGCACTCCTCGATCCGCTCGCGGAAGACGGGCGAGGTGCGCAGCATCTCGACGGCCATGCCCGCCCACTGGGAGCCCTGCCCGGGGAAGACGAAGACGGCCTTGCCGCTGGTGCGGGCGGTGCCGGTGACGGCCTCGGGCGGGGTGGTGCCCTGCGCGAGGGCGGTCAGGGCGCGGCGGAAGGTGCCGGGCTGGTCGGCGACGACCACGGCGCGGTGGTCGAAGGCCGCCCGGGTGGTGGCCAGGGAGAAGGCGAGGTCGGCGAGGGCCGGTCGGCGGTCGCCGCCGGTTTCCGCCGACTCCAGGAGGGCTGCCAGGCGGGCGGCCTGGGAGCGCAGGGCGGCTTCCGACTTGCCGGACAGCATCCAGGGCACGGTGTCGAGGTCCGCGGGTTCGGCTTCGGCGGGCGCCGGGGCCTGCTCGTCGGCGTTCGATGAGACGGGCGCATCCGTTCCCGACGAGACCGGCTCAACCGTGCCCGACGGAACCGGCTCGGCGTCCGTCGGCGCCTGCTCGATGATCGTGTGCGCGTTGGTGCCGCTGACGCCGAACGAGGACACGGCTGCCCGGCGCGGACGGTCCGTCGCCGGCCACTCCACGGCCTCGGTCAGCAGCCGCACCGCGCCCGCCGACCAGTCCACGTGCGGGGTGGGCTCGTCCACGTGCAGCGTCTGCGGGAGGACACCGTGCCGCAGCGCCATCACCATCTTGATGACGCCCGCGACACCGGCGGCGGCCTGCGTGTGCCCGATGTTCGACTTCAGCGAACCGAGCCAGAGCGGCTGGTCCGCGTCGCGCTCCTGCCCGTAGGTGGCCAGCAGCGCCTGGGCCTCGATCGGGTCGCCGAGGGTGGTGCCCGTGCCGTGGGCCTCGACGGCGTCCACATCGGAGGCCGACAGCCCGGCCGACGCCAGCGCCGCCCGGATCACCCGCTGCTGCGACGGCCCGTTCGGCGCCGTCAGGCCGTTCGACGCACCGTCCTGATTGACGGCCGATCCACGGACGACGGCCAGCACCGGGTGCCCGTTCCGGCGGGCCTCGCTCAGCCGCTCGACCAGCAGCAGGCCCACGCCCTCGCCCCAGCCCGTGCCGTCCGCACCGGCCGCGAACGCCTTGCAGCGCCCATCCGGTGACAGCCCGCGCTGGCGGCTGAACTCCACGAACACGGTGGGGCTCGCCATGACGGTGACGCCACCGGCGAGCGCCATCTCGCACTCGCCGTTGCGGATCGCCTGGATGGCCAGGTGCAGGGCGACGAGCGAGGACGAGCAGGCGGTGTCCACCGTCACGGCCGGGCCCTCAAGACCGAACGTGTAGGAGAGGCGGCCGGAGGCGACGCTGCCGGAGCCGCCGGTGGTGAGCAGGCCCTCGACGCCGTCCGGCAGTTCACCGGTCCCCTGCCCGTAGTCGTGGTACATCAGGCCGGTGAAGACGCCGGTCCGGCTGCCGCGCAGGGTCGCCGGGTCGATCCCGGCGCGCTCGAAGGTCTCCCACGCCGTCTCCAGCAGCAGGCGCTGCTGCGGGTCCATGGCCAGCGCCTCGCGCGGCGAGATCCCGAAGAACCCGGCGTCGAACCGGTCGGCCTCGTGCAGGAAGCCGCCGTGCGCGGTGTACGACGTGCCGAGGTGCGCCGGGTCGGGGTCGTAGAGGGCGTCGAGGTCCCAGCCCCGGTTGTCGGGGAAGCCGGTGATGCCGTCGCGGCCGGACCGCACCAGGTCCCACAGCTCCTCGGGGGAGCGCACGCCGCCGGGCAGTCGGCAGCTCATGCCGACGATGGCGATGGGGTCGTCCTCAAGGGCCGGTGCCTGCCGCGTGATGGCCGGCGCCGTCTCCCCGTCCGCCCCGAAGAGTTCGGCCGCCAGGTGCCGGGCGAGCGCGTCCGGGGTGGGGTGGTCGAAGACGAGGGTGGCGGACAGGCGCAGGCCGGTGGCCTGGTGGAGGCGGTTGCGCAGTTCGACGGCGGTCAGCGAGTCGAAGCCCAGGCCCTGGAAGGGGTGCGTGGGGTCGATGGCGCGGGCCGAGGCGTGGCCGAGCACGGCTGCGGCCTCCGCGCACACCACGTCCCGCACGGCCGCCAACCGCTCCTCCGGGGGCAGCCCGGCGAACCGGTCGAACGGCGTTCCGGCCCCGGCCGCCCGGGCGGCGGCGCGCCGGGCCGGGACGGCGCGGGCGAAGCCGCGCAGCGGGGCGGGGACGGCGGAGGCGGGCTGGCGGCGCAGGCCCGCCGTGTCCAGACGGACCGGTACGGCCACCGCCGCGTCCCCGGTCAGCGCGGCGTCGAACAGCCGCAGGCCGTCCTCGGTGGACAGCGGGAGCACGCCGCCGCGCGCCATGCGCGACCGGTCGGCCGCGCCGAGCGCGTCCGCCATCGCGCCGTCCTGCTCCCACAGCCCCCAGGCCAGCGAGAGCGTCGGCCGCCCGGCGGCGCGGCGCCGGTGCGCGAAGGCGTCGGCAAAGGAGTTGGCCGCCGCGTAGTTGGCCTGCCCGGGGTTGCCGAGCACACCGGCGACGGACGAGAAGACGACGAGCGGCGTCCGGTCGCCGGTCAGCTCGTCGAGGGTGAACAGCGCGTCGACCTTGGGCGTGAGGACGGTGTCCAGGCGGTCCGGGGTGAGCGCGTGCAGCACGCCGTCGTCCAGCACGCCCGCCGTGTGCACCACGGCGTCGACCGGGGTGCGGCGCAGCACCTCGGCGAGCGCGTCGCGGTCGGCGACGTCGCAGGCGGCCCAGGTCACCTCGGCGCCGGCTGCGGCCAGTTCGGCGGTCAGCTCGTCGGCGCCGTCCGCCGCCGCGCCCCGGCGGCTGACGAGCAGCAGGGAACGTACGCCGTGTTCGGACACGAGGTGGCGGGCGAGGTGGCGGCCCAGCGCGCCGGAGGCGCCGGTGAGGAGGACGGTGCCTTGGAGGACGGGGGTCTTTGGGCGGCCCTCGTCGGCGTCCGCGGGGGCCTGCGCCGCCATCCGGGTCAGGCGCGGGGCGTACAGCTCGCCGTCCCGCACGGCCACCCGGGGCTCGTCGGTGCGTACGGCGGCGACGACCAGCTCGTCCGGGACGTCTCCGGCCCCTGCCGGGCCGTCCTCGTCACCGGCTGTCTCCGGCCCGGCTTCCAGCAGCAGGACGCGGTCCGGGTGCTCCGACTGCGCCGAGCGGATCAGGCCGCCGGCCGCCGCGTGGGCGAGGTCGTCGCCACGGACGAGCAGCACCAGGCGGGCGTCCGCGCGGTCCTCGGCCAGCCACCACTGAAGCAGCCGCAGCACCTCGGCGGTGACGGCGCGGACCCGCGCGGCCTCGGTGAGCGTGCCGGAGTCCGCGCCATCGGGCCCGGGTGCGGCCTCGCCGTCCTGGCAGGGCACCACGTCCGGGCAGGGCACCACCACGGCGCCGCTCTCCGGCAACGGCTGCTCGGCGTCCATCAGCGCGGCGACGTCGGGGAACCGGATGACGGACAGGGAGCCCGTGCCCTCCTCCGTCGGCGCGGGCAGCCGCACCCACTCCACCCCGTACAGCGCGTCGTCCGCCGTCCCCTCCCCCGCCTGCTCGCGGAGTTGGTGTGCGGCGATCCGGCGGAGGGTCAGTTCCTCGACGGTGGCGACGGGCTCCCCGGCGGCGTCGGCCACCAGGAGCGCGTAAGCGTCAGGACCGGCCGGGGTCAGCCGTACGCGGACGGTGGCCGCGCCGGTGGCCCGTACGGTCACGCCGGACCACGCGAAGGGCAGCAGCGGACCGTCAGCCTCCCCGGACCGCTCCGGGTCGTCCTCCCGGCCGTCCCCGCCCGCCGCGAGCGCGTGCAGCGCGGCGTCCAGGAGGGCGGGGTGCAGCACGAAGGCGTCCGCGTCCGTGCCGTCCGGGAGGGCGAGTTCGGCGTGGATCTCCTCGCCCGCGCGCCACACGCCGCGCAGGCCGCGGAACGCCGGCCCGTACTCCAGGCCGAGCCCGTGCAGCCGCTCGTAGAAACCGTCCAGCGACACCGGCTCGGCACCGGCCGGAGGCCAGGCGGCGGGCAGCGGCTCCACGGAGTCCGACGCGGCCTCCGCCACGAAGCCGCTCGCGTGCCGGACCCAGGGCAGGTCCGCGTCCTCGTCCGGGCGCGCGTGGACGGTCAGCGGGCGGCGGCCGGTGCCGTCGTCCGCGCCGACCCACACCTGTACCGCGACGCCGCCGCGTTCGGGCAGCACCAGCGGCGCTTCGAGCGTCAGGTCGCGCAGTGTGCCGCAACCGGCCTCGTCGGCCGCGCGCACGGCCAGTTCGACGAAGGCGGTGCCGGGCAGCAGCGCGCTGCCGAGGACGGCGTGGTCGGCCAGCCATGGGTGCGTGCGCAGCGACAGCCGACCGGTCAGCAACCGCTCGTCGCCACCGGCCAGCGTCACGGCGGCGCTCAGCAACGGGTGGTCGGCGGCGCCCAGCCCGGCCGCGCGCACGTCGCCCGCGCCGGGGGCGGGCGCGATCCAGTACCGCTCGCGCTGGAACGCGTACGTGGGCAGCGGGACGCGGCGGGCGCCGGGGAAGTAGGCGGCCCAGTCGGGGCTGACCCCGTGGGCGTGGAGTTCGCCGATCGCCGTCGTGAGCGCGTCCGGTTCCGGGCGGTCGGCGCGCAGCACGGGGACGGTGAGCGCGTCGGCGTCCTCCAGGCAGCCCTGGGCGAGGGCGCTGAGCACGCCGCCGGGGCCGATCTCGACGAAGGTGGTGACGCCGTGCTCGTGCAGGGTGCGCACGCCGTCGGCGAAGCGGACGGCGTCCCGGACGTGCCGGACCCAGTAGTCGGCGGTGTAGGGCTCGGCGAGCGCGCCCGTGACGTTGGAGACGACGGGGATGGTCGGCTCGGCGTACGTCAGACCGCGCGCCACGGCCGCGAACTCGTCCAGCATCGGGTCCATCAGCGGCGAGTGGAACGCGTGGCTGACCTTCAGGCGGGAGGTCTTACGGCCCTGAGCGGAGAAGTGCTCGGCCACCGCCGTGACGCCCGCCTCGTCGCCCGAGACGACCACCGAGCGGGGGCCGTTGAGCGCCGCGATCCCGATCCCGTCCGTCAGGTGCGGCAGGACCTCATCCTCCGTCGCCTGAATCGCGATCATCGCGCCACCGGACGGCAGCGCCTGCATCAACGACGCCCGCGCGGAGACGAGCTTCGCCGCATCGGCCAGGGACAGCACCCCCGCGACGTGCGCCGCCGCAATCTCGCCCACCGAGTGCCCGGCCACGTAATCCGGCCGGATGCCCCACGACTCCAGCAGCCGGAACAACGCCACCTCGATGGCGAACAGCGCGGGCTGCGTCACCCCGGTCTGGGACAGGTCATCCGCGTCCACGGCGATGTCCAGGTGCGCACACACCTCGTCGTACGCGGCGGCGAAGGCCGGGTACGCGGCATACAGCTCCCGGCCCATGCCGGAGCGCTGCGAACCCTGCCCCGAGAACAGGAACCCGACCCGGCCCTTCCCGGCCGTGTGGCCGCTCAGCACGCCCGGCGCGGTCTCGCCCGCGGCCACGGCGCGCAGGCCGTCCGCGAGCTGGGCGGCCGTCTCGCCCACCACCACGGCGCGGTGTTCGAGGGCGGCGCGGGTGGCGGCCAGGGAGTAGGCGAGGTCGGTGAGGGGGGCGGGGGCCTCCTCACCGCCCGCGCCCGTCAGCGACTCGACGTGCGGCAGCAGGCGGGCGGCCTGGGCCCGCAGGGCCGATTCCGTCCGGCCGGACAGGACCCAGGGGAGCGGGCCGGTGGGGGTGGGCGGAGCGGTGTCTCCGGTGGTCCCGGAGGTCCGCCCCGTGCCGGTGCCGCCGGGGTTCTCCGCGGCCGGACCGGCGTCCGACGCACCGGCCGTCGCCGGCGCGTCCCCCTTACCGTTCCCGGCGGGCAGGTCTGCCGCCGGGCTCTCCCCCGCGGAGCCGTCCTCCGCCGGGTGCTCTTCCGGCGACTCTTCGGCCGCCGGGGCTTCTTCGATGATCGTGTGCGCGTTGGTGCCGCTGATGCCGAACGACGAGACGGCGGCGCGGCGCGGCTCGCCGTTACCCGGCCACGGCACGGACTCGGTCAGCAGCCGGACGCCGCCCGCCGACCAGTCGACGTGCGGGGTGGGCTCGTCCACGTGCAGGGTCCGGGGCAGCGCGTCGTTGCGCATGGCCATGACCATCTTGATGACGCCGGCCACACCGGCCGCCGCCTGGGTGTGCCCGATGTTGGACTTGATCGAGCCGAGCCACAGCGGCCGGTCCTCGGACCGCTCCCGCCCGTAGGTGGCGAGCAGCGCCTGCGCCTCGATCGGGTCGCCGAGCCTGGTGCCCGTGCCGTGCGCCTCCACCGCGTCCACCTGTCCGGCGGTCAGCTTCGCGGCGGCCAGCGCCTGGCGGATCACGCGCTGCTGGGACGGGCCGTTGGGCGCCGTCAGGCCGTTCGACGCGCCGTCCTGGTTGACGGCGGAGCCGCGGACGACCGCCAGCACCTCGTGCCCGTTCCGACGGGCATCGCTCAGCCGCTCCACCAGCAGCAGGCCCACGCCCTCGCCCCAGCCCGTGCCGTCCGCACCGGCCGCGAACGCCTTGCAGCGCCCGTCGGGGGCGAGCCCGCGCTGACGGCTGAAGCCGATGAAGGTGGCGGGCCCGACCATCGCCGTGACGCCGCCCGCGACGGCCAGCTCGCACTCGCCGTTGCGCAGTGCCTGAACGGCCAGGTGGAGGGCGACGAGCGAGGACGAGCAGGCGGTGTCGACCGTCACCGCCGGGCCCTCAAGACCGAAGGTGTAGGCGATGCGGCCGGAGGCCACACTGCCCGAACTGCCGGTGCCGAGGTACCCCTCCAGGTCCTCGGGGGCGTTCTGCAGGGCGGCCAGGAACTCGTGGTTCATGACGCCGGCGAACACGCCGGTCCGGCTTCCGGCGAGCGTGGTGACGTCGATGCCCGCGCGCTCGAACAGCTCCCAGGACGCCTCCAGCAGCAGCCGCTGCTGCGGGTCCATGGCCAGCGCCTCGCGCGGCGAGATCCCGAACAGCCCGGCGTCGAACCGCGCCAGGTCGCTCAGGAAGGCGCCCTCACGGGAGTAGCTGGTGCCCCGGTGCTCCGGGTCCGGGTCGTAGAGCGCGTCCAGGTCCCAGCCGCGGTCCTCGGGGAACGGGGTGACCGCGTCCCGGCCTTCGGAGACCAACTCCCACAGCTCTTCCGGGGAATTGACGCCGCCCGGGTAGCGGCAGCTCATGCCGACGATGGCGATGGGTTCGCCGGCGGCGTCCTCGTGGTCGCGAAGACGCCGCCGGGTCTCCTGGAGATCTGCGGTGACGCGCTTCAGGAAATAGCGGAGCTTGTCCTCGTTGGTCGTCACCGAATTCGTTCCTCACCCTTGCGCGAAGACCTACCGGAATACGGCAAGGGTGCGGTACGAACTTCCGCCGGGGCTCCTCAAGGATTCCCTCGGGCTTCCGTCATGGTTCCCTCGGACTTCCGTCAGGAGATTCCGAATTCCTTGCCGAGCAGATCGAACATTTCGTCGTCCGTCGCGGAATCCAGGTCACCACCGATTTCCGCGCCGGCGTCCGTCGCCGGGGATTCCCCGGCAAGGGCCAGAACAGTTCGGAGCTTGGCCGCGATGTGCTGACGAGATTGCTCGTCTGACAACTTCGTGACCAATTCTTGTTCGAGCCTGTCCAGGTCAGCAAGTAGGGAATCCACTAGCTCTGACGTGCCCGCTTCGGCCGTCTCCGCGAGCACATGGGCGGCCAGCAACGCGGGCGTCGGGTGGTCGAAGACCAGCGTGGCGGGCAGCCGCAGACCGGTCGCCTTCGTGAGCCGGTTGCGCAGCTCGACGGCCGTCAACGAGTCGAAGCCCAGGTCCTGGAACGCCTGCTCCGGCTGGACCGCCAGCGCCGACGCGTGCCCCAGCACCGCGGCGACCTCGCCCCGGACCAGGTCCACCACGGCCTTGTCGTGCTCGGCCTTCGGCAGCCCGGCCAGCCGCTCGGCGAGCGTCGCGGGGGCCGGGGCGGAGGCCCCGGCGGGCGACGCGTTCCGGCGGGCCGGAGCGGGCGCCAGGCCGCGCAGCAGCGCCGGCACCGCGTCGTTCGTACCGCTCGTGCCGCTCGTGCCGCTCGTGCCGCTTCCGAGCGCGGCGGAGTTGACCCGCACCGGCGCGTACACCGCACGCGGCCCGGCCAGCGCCTCGTCAAACAGCCGCAGCCCCTCCTCGGCCGCCAGCGGCAGCACACCACTGCGCGCCATCCGCGCCCGGTCCGCCTCGCTCAACGCGTCGGTCATCGCGCCGGATTGCTCCCACACACCCCACGCGAGCGACACCGCGGGCAATTCCAGGGAACGACGGTACGAAGCGAAGGCGTCCAGGAAGGAATTCGCCGCCGCATAACCACCCTGCCCGGCACTGCCCACCATTCCGGCGATCGACGAGAAGACGATGAATTGCGCCAGCTCATTTTCCTGGGAAGCCTGGGAAGCCCGGGGAGACCGGGATCCCTGGGCATTCCGGGAACCCTGGGAGCGCGTCAGCTCGTGGAGGTTCACCACCGCGTCCACCTTGGGCCGGAATACGGCGGCCAGGCGGTCGGGAGTGAGGGAGCCGATGACACCGTCGTCGAGGACGCCGGCGGTGTGCACGACCGCGCTGACGGGCGGTGCGCTCGCCAGCACTCCGGCCAGCGCCTCCCGGTCGGCTACGTCGCAGGCCGCCCAGGTCACTTCCGCACCCGAGGCCGTCAGCTCCGCTTCCAGTTCGGCGGCGCCGTCGGCCTGTGCGCCACGGCGGCTGACGAGCAGCAGGCGCCGCACCTTGTGCTCGGTGACCAGATGACGGGCCACCAGACCGCCGAGGGAACCGGAGGCGCCGGTGAGCAGGACCGCCCCGTCACCGAAGTCCACGGCGGTGGGCTCGGCCGTCTCCTTCACCAGGCGGGGTGCATGGACCTTCCCGTCCCGCACCGCGACCCACGGCTCATCGGCCGCCAGCACAGCCGGGACGTTATCGGTGACGGACTCCCCGTCCGCCTCCACCAACACCAGCCTGCCCGGAGCCTCCGACTGCGCCGACCGCACCAAACCACCAGCCGCCGCATGCGCCAAGTCACCCTCCCGGGCCACCAGCACCAACCGACCCGGACGCTCCTCAGCCAACCACCACTGCACCAACCCCAACACCTCAGACGTCACCGCACGCACCCGCCCGGCAACATCCCCATCCGCGTCGATACCGGCCGGGAACGGCACCACCACCGCATCCGGCGCACCAGCCAACTCCCGCACCGCCGCGAAGTCCGCACACACCTCCACCCGCGCGGAAGACCCGCCCGACGACAGCTCCACCGGCACCCAATCCAGCCCGAACAACGGGCTCCGCGCACCGGAGCCACCGACGCTCTCCAACTGCGCCCGCGACACCGGCCGGAGCGACAGCGACTCGGCCACCGCCACCAGCGAACCGTCCGTATCGGCCACCGTCAGCGACACCGCGTCGGCCCCGTCCCGCGTGACCCGGACCCGCAGCGTCCGCGCCCCGGCGGCCCGTACGCGGACCCCGGACCAGGCGAACGGCAGCACCGGACCGTCGGCGAGCGACACCAGTCCGCCCGCGCCGATCGCGTGCAGCACCGCGTCCAGCAGCGCCGGATGCACGGCAAACCCGCCCGCGTCCACGTCGTCCGGCAGCGCCACCTCGGCGAAGACCGCCGAGTCGGCCCGCCACACCGACCGCAAGCCCTGGAACGCCGACCCGTATCCCAGGCCGAGCCCCGCCATCTCCGCATAGAAGGCGGCCAGGTCCACCGACTCGGCGCCGGCGGGCGGCCAGGCCCCGGAGAGGTCGTCCATCGAGACGGCGGCGTCCTCCGGCTCCGGGAGCAGGTAACCGACCGCGTGCCGCACCCACGGCTGGTCCTCCGCGGCGTCCTCGGGACGCGCGTGCACACTCACCGCACGCCGACCCGACTCCTCCTCGGCGCCCACCCACACCTGTACGGCCACGCCCCCGCGCTCGGGGACGAGGAGCGGCGCCTCCAACGTCAGGTCCTCGACGAGCCCGCACCCGACCTCGTCACCGGCACGGATCGCCAGCTCGACGAACGCGGTACCCGGCAGCAACACATTGCCCAGCACCGTGTGATCCGCCAGCCACGGGTGCGACCGGAGCGAGATCCGCCCCGTCATCAGCAAGCCGCCGGCGCCCGGCAGCGCGACCACCGCACCCGCCAGCGGGTGCCCGGCCGCCCCGAGCCCGAGCCCGGTCGCCGCCTGTTCCCCGCCGAACTCCTCCGGCGCGTCCAGCCAGTACCGCTCGTACTGGAACGCGTACGTCGGCAGCTCCACCTCCCGGGCCCCCGGGAAGACGGCCCGCCAGTCCGGCGAGACGCCGTGGACGTGGAGTTGCCCGAGCGCCATCGCCACGGCCTGCGGCTCGGGCCGGTCGGTACGGAGCACGGGGACGGCGAGCACGTCGGCATCGGGCAGGCAGCCCTGCGCCATGGCGCTCAGGACGCCGCCCGGGCCGATCTCCACGAAGGTCGTCACACCGAGGTCGTGCAGGGTCTGGACGCCATCCGCGAAACGGACGGCCTCGCGGACGTGACGGACCCAGTAATCGGCGGTGTACGGCTCGGCCAGCGCCCCCGTCACGTTCGAGACGACGGGAATCGACGGCTCGGCGTAGGACAGACCGCCCGCCACCTCGGCGAACTCGTCCAGCATCGGGTCCATCAACGGCGAGTGGAACGCGTGGCTGACCTTCAGACGGGAGGTCTTCCGGCCCTGGGCGGCGAACGTCTCCGCGATCGCCGTAACAGCGGCTTCCACACCGGAGATGACCACGGACTGCGGGCCATTCAGCGCCGCGATCCCCACCTCATCGGTCAGGTGCGGCAGGACCTCGTCCTCCGTCGCCTGCACCGCGATCATCGCCCCACCGGACGGCAACGCCTGCATCAACGCCGCCCGAGCAGAGACGAGCTTCGCCGCATCAGCCAGAGACAGAACCCCCGCCACATGCGCGGCAGCGATCTCACCGACCGAGTGCCCGGCCACATAATCCGGCCGAACCCCCCACGACTCCAACAACCGGAACAGGGCCACCTCGATGGCGAACAGAGCGGGCTGCGTCACCCCCGTCTGCGACAGGTCGTCCCCGTCCACAGCGATATCCAGATGCGCGCACACCTCGTCATAAGCCGCCGCGAACACCGGATAGGACGCATACAACTCCCGCCCCATCCCCACCCGCTGCGACCCCTGCCCCGAGAACAGGAACCCGACCTTGCCCGCCGGGCGCGGCCCGCTCGCGACAACATGCGGGGAAGACGTCCCGGAGGCCAGGGCGCGCAGGGCCGTGCGGAGTTCGTCGCGGGTCTCGCCCACGACGGCCGCGCGGTGGTCCAGGGCGTTCCGCGTGAGGGCGAGCGAGAGGCCGATGTCGGCCGGGTCGCCGTGCGGAGCGTCGTCGAGGAAGGACAGCAGGCGGTCGGCCTGGGCCCGGAGCGCCGGCTCGGTCTTGCCGGAGAGCACCCAGGGCACCGGGACCGGGGCGGACTCGGCCACCGACTCCGCCGCCTCCTCCCGAGCCGGCGCCTGCTCGATGATCACGTGGGCGTTCGTCCCACTGATGCCGAACGACGAGACGGCGGCCCGGCGCGGGCGCTCCGCCTCCGGCCACGGCATGGATTCCGTCAGGAGCTTCACCTCGCCCGCGGACCAGTCCACGTGCGGCGTCGGCTCGTCCACGTGCAGGGTCTGCGGCAGGACGCCGTGCCGCATCGCCATCACCATCTTGATGATGCCGCCGACACCGGCCGCCGCCTGCGCGTGACCGATGTTCGACTTCAGCGAACCCAGCCACAGCGGCTGTCCTTCGGGACGCTCCCGCCCGTACGTCGCCAGCAGCGCCTGGGCCTCGATCGGGTCGCCCAGCCGCGTGCCCGTGCCGTGCGCCTCCACCGCGTCCACCTCGGCGGCGGACACCCCGGCGTTCGCCAGGGCCTGGCGGATGACGCGCTGCTGGGACGGGCCGTTGGGCGCCGTCAGGCCGTTGGACGCGCCGTCCTGATTGGTCGCGGTGCCGCGGATCACGGCGAGGACGCGGTGGCCGTGGCGTTCGGCGTCCGACAGCCGCTCGACGAGCAGCATGCCGGCGCCCTCACCCCAGCCCGTACCGTCCGCACCGGCCGCGAACGCCTTGCAGCGCCCGTCCATCGACAGCCCGCGCTGACGGCTGAACTCGATGAAGGTCGAGGGGGTCGCCATCACCGTGACGCCGCCAACGAGCGCCATCGAGCACTCACCACTGCGCAGCGCCTGCGCGGCCAAGTGCAGGGCGACCAGCGAGGACGAGCACGCCGTGTCCACCGTCACCGCCGGGCCTTCCAACCCGAACGTGTACGCCACCCGGCCCGAGGCGATGCTGCCCGCGCTGCCGCTGCCGAGGTAGGCGTCCATGCCCTCGGGCGCTTCCTTCACGCGCCCGCCGTAGTCGTGGTACATGACGCCCGCGAAGACGCCGGTCTTGCTGCCGCGCACCGAGGCCGGGTCGATACCGGCCCGCTCGAACGCCTCCCAGCTCGTCTCCAGCAGCAGCCGCTGCTGCGGGTCCATCGCCAGCGCCTCGCGCGGCGAGATCCCGAAGAACGCCGGGTCGAACTCGGCGGCCCGGTGCAGGAACCCGCCGTGGCGGACGTAGGACTTGCCGGAGCGGTCGGGGTCGGGATCGTAGAGGTTCTCCACGTCCCAGCCACGGTCCTCCGGGAAGCCGGAGATGGCGTCCCGGCCACCCGCGACCAGGTCCCACAGGTCCTCGGGCGACCGCACGTCGCCGGGGAAGCGGCAGGCCATGCCGACGATCACGATCGGGTCGTCCGCCGCCGCGGTCGTCGCCACGGCGGCCTCGGCCTGCTCCTGGACGCCCAGCAGCTCGCTCACCAGGAAGCGGGCCAGCGCGAGGGGCGTCGGGTGGTCGAAGACGAGCGTGGCGGGGAGGCGGAGGCCGGTGGCCGTGTTGAGGCGGTTGCGCAGTTCCACGGACGTCAGCGAGTCGAAACCGGCGTCCTGGAAGGCGCCCGTGGGCTGCACGGACTGGACGGAGGTGTGGCCCAGCACCGCGGCCACCTCCGTACGCACCAGGTCCAGCGCCGTCGTCTCCCGCTCCGCCGACGGCAGCGCGGCGAGCCGCTGCCCCAACGCGCCCTGCGGGGCGGACCGGGCGGTGCGCCGGGTCGTACCCGCCGCCCGCGCGAAGCCCTTCAAGCCACGCAGCACGGACGGGACCGTGCCCCGCACGCCGCCGGGGTTCAGCTTCAGCGGGGCGACGACGGACCGGTCGGACGCGAAGGCCGCGTCGAACAGCCGCAGCCCCTCCGCCTCGCCGATCGGCGCGAGGCCCACCCGATGGAGCCGGGCGAGGTCCGCGTGGGCGAGCCGGTCGGCCATGCCGCCGCCCTGCTCCCACAGGCCCCAGGCCAACGAGGTCACCGGCCGCCCTTGGGCACGGCGGCCCTGGGCGAAGGCATCGGCGAAGGCGTTGGCGGCGGCGTAGTTGCCCTGGCCCGCGCTGCCGAGAATGCCGGATATCGACGAGAAGAGGACGAAGGCGGACAGGTCGCTGCCGCCGATCAGCTCCTCCAGGTTGAGGACGGCGTCCACCTTGGGACGCAGGACCGTCGCCAGGCGCTCCGGGGTGAGGGAGGCGATCACACCGTCGTCGAGGACGCCGGCGGTGTGGACGACCGCGCTGACGGACGGTGCGCTCGCCAGCACTCCGGCCAGCGCCTCCCGGTCGGCTACGTCGCAGGCCGCCCAGGTCACTTCCGCACCCGAGGCCGTCAGCTCCGCTTCCAGTTCGGCGGCGCCGTCGGCCTGTGCGCCACGGCGGCTGACGAGCAGCAGGCGCCGCACCTTGTGCTCGGTGACCAGATGACGGGCCACCAGACCACCCAGGGAACCGGAGGCACCGGTGAGGAGAACCGCTCCGTCACCGAAGTCCACGGCGGTGGGCTCCGCCGTCTCCTTCACCAGGCGGGGTGCATGGACCTTCCCGTCCCGCACCGCGACCCACGGCTCATCGGCCGCCAGCACAGCCGGGACGTTATCGGTGACGGACTCCCCGTCCGCCTCCACCAACACCAGCCTGCCCGGAGCCTCCGACTGCGCCGACCGCACCAAACCACCAGCCGCCGCATGCGCCAGATCACCCTCCCGGGCCACCAGCACCAACCGACCCGGACGCTCCTCAGCCAACCACCACTGCACCAACCCCAACACCTCAGACGTCACCGCACGCACCCGCCCGGCAACATCCCCATCCGCGTCGATACCGGCCGGGAACGGCACCACCACCGCATCCGGCGCACCAGCCAACTCCCGCACCGCCGCGAAGTCCGCACACACCTCCACCTGCGCGGAAGACCCGCCCGACGACAGCTCCACCGGCACCCAATCCAGCCCGAACAGGTCGTCCGCGTTCCCGCGTACCTGCTCCGCCGAGACCGTCCGCAGGGTCAGCGACTCCGCCGAGGCCACCGGGGCGCCGGTCTCGTCCGTCACGAGCACCGACACCGTGCCGCCCTCGGCCGCACGGGAGAGCTTCGCCCGGACGGCAGCGGCGCCCGTCGCGAGTACGGACACGCCCGACCAGGCGAACGGCAACTGCGGTCCGTCCTCCAGCGAGACCAGGCCACCGGCGGCGAGGGCGTGCAGCACGGCGTCCAGCAGGGCCGGGTGCACGGCGTACCCGTCCACGTCCACCTCGTCCGGCAGCGCCACCTCGGCGAAGACCTCCGCACCGGCCCGCCACACCGACCGCAGGCCCTGGAACGCCGGGCCGTAGTCCAGCCCGAGCCCCGCCACCTCTGCGTAGAAGGCGGACAGGTCCACGGCCTCGGCGCCCGCCGGCGGCCAGGAGGTCAGGTCGTCCGTCGAATCCGTAGCGGCCCGGGCGAGCACACCGGAGGCGTGCCGGGTCCACGGGCCGCCCTCGTCACCTTCGGGGCGCGCGTGGACGGCCAGCGGGCGGCGCCCGCTCTCGTCCTCGGCGCCGACGGTCACCTGGATCGTGACGCCGGTCTTCTCGGGCACGACCAGGGGCGCTTCCAACGTGAGGTCGTCGACCGACCCGCACCCGACCTCGTCACCGGCACGGATCGCCAGCTCCACGAACGCGGTGCCCGGCAGCAGAACCGTGCCGTTCACGGCGTGGTCGGCCAGCCACGGGTGCGTCCGGAGGGAGAGCAGTCCGGTGAGCAGGACGCCATCCCCGTCCGCGGTGGCGAGCGCCGCGCCCAGCAGCGGGTGATCCGCCGCCGCCAGCCCTGCCGCCCGGACGTCGCCGGAGGTACGCGGCACGTCGAGCCAGTAGCGCGTGCGCTGGAAGGCGTACGTCGGCAGCTCGACGCGCCGGGCACCGGGCAGGTACGCCGACCAGTCGAGGGTCACGCCGTGGGCGTGGAGGTGGCCGATGGCGGTGGCCAGGGCCTGCGGCTCGGGCCGGTCGGTACGAAGGGCGGGGACGGCGAGCACGTCGGCGTCGGGCAGGCAGCCCTGCGCCATGGCGGTCAGGACGCCGCCGGGGCCGATCTCCACGAAGGTCGTCACACCGAGGTCGTGCAGGGTCTGGACGCCATCCGCGAAACGAACGGCCTCGCGGACGTGACGCACCCAGTAGTCGGCCGTGTAGGGCTCGGCCAACGCACCCGTGACGTTGGAGACGACCGGGATGGTCGGCTTGGCGTACGTCAGACCACCCGCCACCTCGGCGAACTCGTCCAGCATCGGGTCCATCAACGGCGAGTGGAACGCGTGGCTGACCTTCAGACGCGAAGTCTTACGGCCCTGAGCAGCGAAGACCTCCGCCACCGCCGTAACAGCGTCCTCGGCACCCGAGATGACCACCGACTGCGGCCCATTCAGCGCCGCGATCCCCACCTCATCCGTCAGGTGCGGCAGGACCTCGTCCTCCGTCGCCTGCACCGCGACCATCGCGCCACCGGACGGCAGCGCCTGCATGAGCGAGGCACGGGCGGAGACGAGCTTCGCCGCATCGGCCAAGGACAGAACCCCCGCCACATGCGCGGCAGCGATCTCACCGACCGAGTGCCCGGCCACGTAATCGGGACGAAGCCCCCACGACTCCAGCAACCGGAACAGGGCAACCTCGATAGCGAACAACGCCGGCTGAGTCACCCCGGTCTGCGACAGGTCGTCCCCATCCACGGCCACGTCCAGGCGCGCACACACCTCGTCATACGCCGCCGCGAACACCGGATAGGCCGCATACAACTCACGCCCCATCCCTACCCGCTGCGACCCCTGCCCCGAGAACAAGAACCCGACCTTGCCCCCGGACGCACCCCCACTCAGCCCGGACACCGAACCCGAGGCAACGGCCTCCAGTCCGCGCCGGAACTCGTCCGCCGACGACCCGACGACCACCGCACGGTGCTCGAACACCGCACGTGAAGCCGCCAACGACCACGCCACATCAACCGGCGAAGCGTCCACCAGACCCGACAACCGCGCCGCCTGCGCCCGCAGCGCCTCCTCCGACTTCCCCGACAGCACCCAGGGAACGGGAACGGGAGCGGGAACAGTGTCGGCGGCCGGCTCAGCCACCGGCGAGGCCGGCACCTGCTCCACGATTACGTGCGCGTTCGTCCCGCTGACGCCGAACGACGACACGGCGGCCCGACGCGGCCGGTCGGTCTCCGGCCACTCCACGGGCTCCGTGAGCAGCCGGACATCCCCCGCCGACCAGTCGACGTGCGGCGTCGGCTCGTCCACGTGCAGCGTGCGCGGCAGCAGACCATGCCGCATCGCCATCACCATCTTGATGACGCCGCCGACACCGGCCGCCGCCTGCGCGTGACCGATGTTCGACTTCAGCGAACCGAGCCACAGCGGCTGTCCTTCGGGACGCTCCCGCCCATACGTCGCCAGCAGCGCCTGGGCCTCGATCGGGTCGCCCAGCGTCGTGCCGGTGCCGTGCGCCTCGACCGCGTCCACCTCGGCGGCGGACACCCCGGCCGACGCCAGCGCGGCCCGGATGACGCGCTGCTGGGCCGGGCCGTTCGGCGCCGTCAGGCCGTTGGACGCACCGTCCTGATTGACGGCCGATCCACGGACGACCGCCAGCACCTCATGACCATTCCGACGGGCATCGCTCAGCCGCTCGACGAGCAGCATGCCCGCGCCCTCGGCCCAGCCCGTGCCGTCCGCGGCCGACGCGAACGCCTTGCAGCGCCCGTCCGCCGACAGTCCGCGCTGACGGCTGAACTCCACGAAGACGGCGGGGCTCGCCATCACCGTGACGCCGCCGACGAGCGCCATGGAGCACTCGCCACTGCGCAGCGCCTGCGCGGCCAGGTGCAGGGCGACCAGCGAGGACGAGCACGCGGTGTCCACCGTCACCGCCGGGCCCTCAAGACCGAAGGTGTATGCCACCCGGCCCGAGGCGACGCTGCCCGCGCTGCCGTTGACGAGGTAGCCCTCCAGTCCGGCCGGGGAAGTCTGCACCCGGCCGCCGTAGTCGTGGTACATGACGCCCGCGAAGACGCCGGTCTTGCTGCCGCGCACCGAGGCCGGGTCGATACCGGCCCGCTCGAACGCCTCCCAGGACGTCTCCAGCAGCAGCCGCTGCTGCGGGTCCATCGCCAGCGCCTCGCGCGGCGAGATCCCGAAGAACTCGGCGTCGAAATCGGCCGCGTCGTGCAGGAAGCCGCCCTGCCGGGTGTAGCTGGTGCCCCACTGGTCGGGGTCGGGGTGGTAGAGGTTCTCGACGTCCCAGCCGCGGTCGTCCGGGAAGTCGGAGACCGCGTCCCGGCCCGTGAAGACCAGCCGCCACAGGTCTTCGGGCGAGCGGACGTCGCCGGGGTAGCGGCAGGCCATGCCGACGATCGCGATCGGGTCGTCCGCCACCGCGCCCGTGGTGGGCGTGAGGGTCGCCACCTCCGCGGCGGGTTCGCCGCCGGTGGCCTCGACGGCGATGAAGCGTGCCAGGGCGCCCGGGGTCGGGTGGTCGAAGATCAGCGTGGCGGGGAGGCGGAGGCCGGTCGCCGTGTTGAGGCGGTTGCGCAGTTCGACAGCGGTGAGGGAGTCGAAGCCGATGTCCTTGAAGGCGTCGTCGGCGCCGATGGCGTGCGCGCCGCTGTGGCCGAGGACGGCGGCGACCTCCGTACGGACGAGTTCCCGTACGGTCTGGTGGCGCTCGTCCTCGGACAGTCCGGCCAGCCGCTGCCCCAGCGCGGACGCGGCGGCCGTCGCCGTGGCGGCCGAGGCCGCGCGGCGGGTCGGCAGGCCGCGGACGAGCTTGCGCAGGACGGCCGGGACGGGCGTCCCGCGTCCCTCACGGAAGACGCTCGTGTCGAGCCGGACCGGGACGAGCGCCGGCCGGTCGGAGACCAGGGCCGCGTCGAACATGCGCAGCCCCTCGGCCGACGGGATCGCGGCCAGGCCCAGGCGCCTGATCCGGGTCAGGTCGGTGTGGTCGAGGGCGTCGGTCATCGCGCTGTCGCTCTCCTGCGCCCACAGGCCCCAGGCCAGCGAGGTGGCGGGCAGCCCCTGCGCGTGGCGGTGCTCGGCGAGGGCGTCGAGGAAAGCGTTGGCGGCGGCGTAGTTGCCCTGGCCCGGTGTGCCGAGGGTGCCGGCCACCGAGGAGAAGAGGACGAACGCGGAGAGGTCGTCGCCGCTGGTCAGCTCGTGCAGGTTCAGCGCCGCGTCGATCTTGGGACGGAAGACCTCGGCCAGGCGGGCGGGGGTCAGCGAGCCGATCACGCCGTCGTCGAGCACGCCCGCCGTGTGGATGACGGCGGACAGCGGCTGATCCGCCAGGACGGCGCGGAGCGCGTCCCGGTCGGCGGTGTCGCAGGCGGCCCAGGTGACCTCGGCGCCCAGCGCGGTCAGTTCCCCGGTCAGCTCCGTGGCACCCGGCGCGTCGGCGCCCCGTCGGCTGACGAGGAGCAGGCTGCGGACGCCGTGGACGGAGACGACGTGACGGGCGAGCAGCTTGCCCAGGCCGCCGGTCGCGCCGGTCAGCAGGACGGTGCCGGTGCCGAGGGCGGGGAGCGGGGAGGCGTCCGGGGCCGGGGCTTCGGTGTCGTGGGCGTCCGCGGCCGGGGTCGCCCGGACCAGGCGCGGGACGAACAGCGCGCCGTCCCGCAGCGCGGCCTGCGGCTCCCCGGAGGCGAGGAGCGCGGGCAGCAGCGACCGCACGGCCTCCACAGCCCCTCCGTCCGCATCCGCGTCAACGTCGAAGTCGACGTCGAGCAGGACCAGGCGCCCCGGATTCTCCGTCTGTGCCGAGCGCACCAGGCCGCCGACCGCCGCATGGGCCAGGTCCCCCGTACGGGTCAGCAGCACCAGACGGGCGGAACGCTCCTCCGCCAGCCACCACTGCACCAGCCCCAGGACATCCGCCGTGACCTCGCGGACCCGCCCGGCGGTGTCCGTCTCGGGGGCCCCGGTCGGGCAGGGGACGACCACCGCACCGGCGGCCGGCAGGTCGTCGCCCGCTTCCCGGAGTACGGCTTCCCGCAGCGCGGCGAAGTCGGGGTAGTGACGCACCTCCGGCGCACCCGCCTGCGAGCCGGCGCCCGCGCCGGAACCGGCAGGCGCGGCAAGCGGCGTCCACTCCACCGCGAACAGCGACTCCGCGCCGTCCGCGCCCCCGTCCGCCGCCAACTGCCCGGCGGCGACCGGCCGCAGCGTCAGCGACTCGACCGACGCGACCGGTTCGCCCGCCGCGTCGGCGAGGACCAAGGACACCGAAGCGGTGCCCGTCCGGGTGACCCGCACCCGCACGGCGGCGGCTCCACCGGCCGTCAACCGCACCCCGCTCCACGCGAAGGGCAGCAGCCCGCGCCCCGTCCCCGCCTCGGGCTCGACCGCGCCCAACCACACGGTGTGCAGGGCTGCGTCGAAGAGGGCCGGGTGAAGGCCGAAGGCAGAGGCGGCCGTCCGCTCGGACTCCGGAAGCTCGATCTCCGCGAAGAAGGTGTCATCGCCCTGCGCCCAGGCGGCGCGCAGCCCCTGGAACAGGGGGCCGTACTCCAGCGCCATGCCCGCCAGCCGCTCGTAGAACTCGGCGACGTCCAGCGGCGCGGCCCCCTCAGGAGGCCACACGGACAGCGAGTCGGCCGCCCGGTCGGCGGCCTCGGCGAGGTAGCCCGAGGCGTGCCGGGTCCACGGACGCTCGTACCCGTCCGCGTCCTCCCGGTCGATCCGCGCGTGCACGCTCACCGGCCGGCGTCCCGAACCGTCGTCGGCCCCGACCCGGACCTGAAGCGCCACGCCCCCGTGCTCCGGCACGATCAGCGGCGCCTCCAACGTCAGCTCTTCGAGCACCTCGCAGCCCACGGCGTCCGCCGCGGTGACCGCCAGCTCGACGAACGCGGTACCCGGCAGCACCACCGCACCGGCGACCACGTGATCCGCCAGCCACGGGTGGGTACGCAGCGAGATCCGGCCGGCCAGCAGGTGCCCGTCACCATCGGCGAACGGCACGGCGGCCCCCAGCAGCGGGTGCCCACCGGCGTCCGCCAGGCCGACGGCCCGCATGTCCCCGACCTCGGCCGGGGTGTCCAGCCAGTACCGCTCACGCTGGAAGGCGTACGTCGGCAGCTCGACGCGCCGGGCGCCGGGGAAGAAGGCCCGCCAGTCCGGCGACACACCGTGGACGTGGAGCCGGGCGAGCGCCGTGGTCAGAGCCTGCGGCTCGGGCCGGTCGGTACGGAGTACGGGAACGGCGACCACCTCGGCATCGGGCAGGCAGCCCTGCGCCATGGCGGTGAGCACACCGCCGGGGCCGATCTCCACGAAGGTGGTGACGCCCAGGTCGTGCAGGGTCTGGACACCGTCGGCGAAACGGACCGCCTCGCGGACATGACGCACCCAATACTCGGCCGTGTACGGCTCGGCCAACGCACCCGTCACGTTCGAGACGACGGGGATCGTCGGCTCGGCGTACGACAGACCGCGAGCGATGGCCCCGAACTCGTCCAGCATCGGGTCCATCAACGGCGAATGGAACGCGTGGCTGACCTTCAACCGCGAGGTCTTACGGCCCTGGGAGGCGAACACCTCCGCCACCGCCACAACCGCATCCTCGGCACCCGAAAGCACCACGGACTGCGGCCCATTCAGCGCCGCGATGCCGACCTCGTCCGACAGGTGCGGCAGGACCTCGTCCTCCGTCGCCTGGACGGCGATCATCGCGCCACCGGCCGGGAGCGCCTGCATCAACGACGCACGAGCGGAGACGAGCTTCGCCGCATCGGCCAACGACAGGACCCCCGCCACATGCGCGGCAGCGATCTCCCCCACCGAATGCCCGGCCACGTAATCCGGCCGGATACCCCACGACTCCAGCAACCGGAACAGCGCCACCTCAATGGCGAACAGAGCGGGCTGCGTCAGCCCCGTCTGCGACAGGTCATCCCCATCCACGGCCACATCGAGCCGCGCGCACACCTCGTCATAAGCCGCCGCGAACACCGGGTAAGCGGCATACAGCTCACGCCCCATCCCGACCCGCTGCGACCCCTGCCCCGAGAACAGGAACCCGACCTTGCCCGCGGAGGGACGGCCGAGCACCACCCCAGGCGAGGACTGACCGGACGCCAACTCCCGCAGCGCCGCGAGCAGTTCCTCCGTCGTCTCGCCCACCACGGCGGCGCGCACATCCAGCGCCGCCCGCGACGAAGCCAGCGACCAGCCCACGTCACCCGGCGAGGGGTCCACGTCACCCGGCGAGGAGTCCGCGTCCAGGGCGCCCAGCAGCCGTTCCGCCTGGGCCCGCAGTGCCGCGTCCGACTTGCCCGAGAGCACCCACGGGACGGGGACCGGAACGGGAGCGGCGATCGGCTCCGGCGCGGGCTCGGCGGTCGGCCCCGCCGGCTCCGCCGCCTCCAGAGCAGCCGGCGCCTGCTCCACGATCACGTGCGCGTTCGTGCCGCTGATCCCGAACGACGACACGGCGGCCCGGCGCGGACGCACAGCCCCGTCCGCCTCCGGCTCCGACGGCTCCCACGCAACCGTCTCCGTCAGCAGCCGCATCGCGCCCGACGACCAGTCCACGTGCGGGGTGGGCTCGTCCACGTGCAGGGTGGGCGGCAGCTCGCCGTGCCGCATGGCCATCACCATCTTGATGACGCCCGCGACACCGGCGGCGGCCTGCGTGTGCCCGATGTTCGACTTCAGCGAACCCAGCCACAGCGGCCGGTCCTCGGACCGCTCCCGCCCATACGTCGCCAGCAGCGCCTGCGCCTCGATCGGGTCACCGAGCTTGGTGCCCGTGCCGTGCGCCTCCACCGCGTCCACCTCGGCGGCCGACAGACCGGCCGACGCCAGCGCCGCCCGGATGACGCGCTGCTGCGACGGACCGTTCGGCGCCGTCAGACCGTTGGACGCACCATCCTGATTGACGGCCGAACCACGAACGACCGCCAGCACCTCATGCCCATGCCGACGAGCATCGCTCAGCCGCTCCACCAGCAGCAGCCCGACGCCCTCGCCCCAGCCCGTGCCGTCCGCACCGGCCGCGAACGCCTTGCAACGCCCGTCCGGCGAGAGGCCCCGCTGACGGCTGAACTCCACGAACATGTCCGGCGTCGTCATCACCGTGACACCGCCGACGAGCGCCATCGAGCACTCACCGCTGCGCAGCGACTGCGCCGCCAGGTGCAGCGCCACCAGGGAGGACGAGCACGCGGTGTCCACCGTGACCGCCGGGCCCTCAAGACCGAAGGCGTAGGAGATGCGGCCCGAGACGACCGAGGCCGCCGTGCCGGTCAGCAGGTAGCCCTCGATCTCCTCGGGGGCGGTGCGCAGGCCGCTCGCGTAGTCCTGACCGTTGGTGCCGATGAAGACGCCGGTGCGGGCGGCTCGGACGGAGGACGGGTCGATGCCGGCCCGTTCGAACGCCTCCCAGCTCGTCTCCAGCAGCAGCCGCTGCTGCGGGTCCATGGCCAGCGCCTCGCGCGGCGAGATGCCGAACAGGCCCGCGTCGAAGCGGTCGGCGCCGTCGATGAAGCCGCCTTCGCGCGCGTAGGTGCGGCCCGCCCGGTCGGGGTCCGGGTCGTAGAGCGCGTCGATGTCCCAGCCGCGGTCCTCGGGGAAGCCGGACACCGCGTCCCGGCCGGTGCGCAGCAGCTCCCAGAAGTCCTCGGGCGACTGGACGCCGCCGGGGAACCGGCAGCTCATGCCGATGATGACGATCGGGTCGTCCGCGTCGGCGGCGGCGATGACCGCGCCCTCCCGAGCGGCGGACTCGTCCTCCGCTCCGAGCAGTTCCTCGCGCAGGTGGGCGGCGAGGGCGGTGGGCGTGGGGTGGTCGAAGACGAGGGTGGCGGTCAGCGGGAGGCCGGTGGCGGCGCTCAGCCGGTGGCGCAGTTCGACGGCGGTGAGGGAGTCGAACCCGATCTCGCGGAAGGTGCGGGCGGCGTCCACCACGCCCGTGCCCGTGTGGCCGAGGACGCCCGCGGCCTGTTCGCGGACGAGTTCCAGCAGGATGCGGTCCTGGTCACCGCGGCTCGCGGCGTCCGACAGCCGCCGCACCAGCGAGGCCGCCCCGGGGCGCCGGTCGTCCCGCGCGGACTCGGCGGACGCCTCCAGCGCCGCACGGGCCTCGGGCACGCCGTGCAGCAGCGGGCTGGGGCGGGTGGCGGTGAAGGTGGGGACGAAACGGTCCCACTCCACGTCCGCGACGGTCACCGCGGTCTCGCCCCGGTTCAGCGCGGCGTGCAGGGCGGTGATGGCCGGTCCGGCGGCGATGGCGCGGATGCCGCGCCGCCGCAGGTGGTCGCCGGCGGCGCCATCGGCCATGCCGCCGTCGGCCCACGGCCCCCAGGCGACGGCCAGCGCGGGCAGGCCCTGGGCGCGGCGAAGCTCCGCCAGCGCGTCCAGGTAGGCGTTGGCGGCGGCGTAGGCGCCCTGGCCGCCGTTGCCCCACACACCGGTCATGGACGAGAACAGGACGAACGCGTCCAGGTCCGTGTCCCGGGTGAGTTCGTGCAGGTGACGGGCCGCGTCCGCCTTGGGACGCAGGACGCCGTCCAGGCGCTCGGGGGTCAGCGCGTCCACCAGCCCGTCGTCCAGCACGCCGGCGGTGTGCACCACGGCGTTGACGGGGTGCTCGGCGAGCAGCGCGGCCAGCGCCTCGCGGTCCGCCGCGTCGCAGGCGGCGAGGGTGACCCGTACGCCCTGCTCCTCCAACTCGGCGCGGAGGCCGGCGGCGCCGGGCGCGTCGGGCCCGCGGCGGCTGCTGAGCACCAGGTGCTCGGCCCCGGACGCGGCGAGCCACCGCGCGACGTGGCCGCCCAGCGCGCCGGTACCACCGGTGACGAGCACGGTGCCGCGCGGCGACCAGTCGTCCTGACCGGACACGCGCCGCGGGGCGCGTACGAGCCGGCGGCCGGACACACCGGTGGCGCGGATCGCGAGCTGGTCCTCGTCCTCCTGCGCCAGGACGCCGACGAGTCGGGTGAGCGCCGCGTCGTCGAGTTCGGCGGGCAGGTCGACGAGCCCGCCCCAGCGCTGCGGCTGCTCCAGCGCCACCACGCGCCCGAGGCCCCAGACCTGCGCCAGTTCCGGGCGGGTCAGCGGGTCGGTCTCGCCGGTCGACACGGCGCCGCTGGTCAGGCACCACAGCGGCGCCTCGGTGCCGGCGTCCGCGAGCGCCTGCACGAGGAGGATCAGCCGGTGCGCGGCGTCCGCGCCGGTCGCGGCGAACAGCACGCCGTCGACCGGGCCCGCGTCGGCAAGCCGCCGCGCCAGGGACTCCCGGTCCGCACCGGACCGTCCGTCGTCCGCGCTCAGCGGTTCGGGCACCTCGAACGGGACGAGTACGACGCCCAGCGCGGCGAGCCCGGAACGCAGGGCCTCCGTCCACGCGCTGTCCTCGGACGTCACATACAGCCAGGTCCCGGACGCCATTCCATCCAGGCCCGCGAGCGGCTGCCAGGAAATCCGGTAACGCCAGTCGTCGACGGCGGACCGCTCCCGCCGCTCCCGCCGCCAGGCGGACAGGCGCGGCGCGACCACGTCCAGTTCGTCGGGCGACAGATCGAGCAGGGCCGCCAGCGACTCGCGGTCCTCGCTCTCCACCGTCTCCCAGAACTCCGCCTCCTCCGGATCGGCCGCCCCGCCCGCCTTCGGCGCGTCGAGCCAGTAGCGCTGACGCTGGAAGGCGTAGGTCGGCAGGTCCACGCGCCGGGCACCGGGCAGGTACGCGGACCAGTCGAGGGTCACGCCGTGGGCGTGGAGGTGGCCGAGGGCGGTGGCCAGGGCCTGCGGCTCGGGCCGGTCGGTGCGGAGCACGGGGACGGTGAGCACGTCGGCGTCGGGCAGGCAGCCCTGGGCCATCGCGCTCAGCACCCCACCCGGGCCGATCTCCACGAAGGTCGTCACGCCGAGGTCGTGCAGGGTGCGCACGCCGTCGGCGAATCGCACCGCCTCGCGGACGTGACGGACCCAGTAGTCCGCCGTGTAGGGCTCGGCCAGAGCGCCCGTGACGTTGGAGACGACGGGGATCGACGGCTCGGCGTAGGACAGATCACCCGCCACCGCCGCGAACTCGTCCAGCATCGGGTCCATCAGCGGCGAGTGGAACGCGTGACTGACCTTCAGGCGGGAGGTCTTCCGGCCCTGGGCGGTGAACACCTCCGCCACCGCCGCAACAGCGTCCTCGGCACCCGAAATGACCACCGACTGCGGCCCGTTGAGCGCCGCGATCCCGACGTCCTCCGTCAGGTGCGGCAGAACCTCGTCCTCCGTCGCCTGGATCGCCACCATCGCCCCACCGGAAGGCAGGGCCTGCATCAGCGAGGCACGCGCGGAGACGAGCTTCGCCGCATCGGCCAGGGACAGCACCCCGGCGACGTGCGCCGCCGCGATCTCCCCCACCGAGTGCCCGGCCACGTAATCGGGACGAAGCCCCCACGACTCCAACAGCCGGAACAGGGCGATCTCGATAGCGAACAACGCGGGCTGCGTGAACCCGGTCTGGCTCAGGTCGTCCGCGTCCACGTCCACGGCGACATCCAGGTGCGCGCACACCTCGTCATACGCGGCGGCGAACACCGGATAGGCGGCATACAGCTCACGCCCCATCCCGGCCCGCTGCGACCCCTGCCCCGAGAACAGGAACCCGACCTTGCCCCCGGACAGCCGACCCGTCAGCGACGGAACACCGCCCGACGCGACGGCCTCCAGCCCGCGCCGGAACTCGTCCGCCGACGACCCGACCACCACCGCGCGATGCTCGAACACCGCACGCGAGGCCGCCAACGACCACGCCACATCACCCGGCGAAGCGTCCACCAGGCCCGACAGTCGCGCCGCCTGCGCCCGCAGCGCCGCTTCCGACTTGCCCGACAGCACCCAAGGCACGGGAACCGAAACGGGAACGGGCTCCACGGCCGGCTCGGTGGGCACCGGCTCGGTGGGCACCTGCTCCACGATCACGTGCGCGTTCGTCCCACTGATCCCGAACGACGACACGGCGGCCCGGCGCGGACGCACCGCCCCGTCCGCCTCCGCCTCCGACGGCTCCCACGCAAGCGCCTCCGTCAGCAGCCGCACGCCACCCGCCGACCAGTCCACGTGCGGGGTGGGCTCGTCCACGTGCAGGGTCTGCGGCAGGACGCCGTGGCGCATGGCCATCACCATCTTGATGACGCCCGCGACACCGGCGGCGGCCTGCGTGTGCCCGATGTTCGACTTCAGCGAACCCAGCCACAGCGGCCGGTCCTCGGGACGCTCCCGCCCATACGTGGCGATCAGCGCTTCCGCCTCGATGGGGTCGCCGAGCTTGGTGCCCGTGCCGTGCGCCTCCACCGCGTCCACATCAGCGGCCGACAGACCGGCCGACGCCAGCGCCGCACGAATCACCCGCTGCTGCGACGGGCCGTTCGGCGCCGTCAGACCGTTGGACGCACCGTCCTGATTGACGGCGGAGCCACGGACGACCGCCAGCACCTCATGACCATTCCGACGGGCATCCGACAGCCGCTCCACCAGCAGCAGAGCGACGCCCTCGGACCAGCCCGTGCCGTCCGCACCGGCCGCGAACGCCTTGCAGCGCCCGTCCGGCGACAGTCCGCGCTGTCGGCTGAACTCCACGAACATGCCGGGCGTGGACATCACCGCGACGCCGCCGGCCAGCGCCATGGAGCACTCGCCGTTGCGGATCGCCTGCATGGCCAGGTGGAGGGCGACGAGGGAGGAGGAGCAGGCCGTGTCGACGGTGATCGCCGGGCCTTCGAGGCCGAAGGTGTAGGCGACCCGGCCGGAGGCCACCGAGGCGGTGGTGCCGGTGAGCAGGTAGCCCTCGATGCCTTCCGCGGGTTCGTGCAGGCGGGGGCCGTAGTCCTGGGCCGTGGCGCCGATGAAGACGCCCGCGCGGGTGCCGCGCAGGGTCGCCGGATCGATCCCGGCGCGCTCGAACGCCTCCCACGCGGTCTCCAGGACCAGGCGCTGCTGCGGGTCGATCGCGGCGGCCTCGCGGGGGCTGATGCCGAAGAAGTCCGCGTCGAAGTCGGCGGCGTCGTAGAGGAAGCCGCCGTGGCGGGTGGAGGACTTGCCGGGGGTGCCGGGCTCGGGGTCGTAGAGGTCGGCGAGGTCCCAGCCGCGGTCCTCGGGGAAGCCGCCGATGGCGTCCTCGCCGGCGGTCACCAGGCGCCACAGGTCTTCGGGCGAGTTGGCGCCGCCGGGGAGGCGGCAGCTCATGGCCACGATGGCGATCGGCTCGTCGGGGTCCGCGGCGGCCGTCGCGTCCTCGGGGGCGGCGTGGTCGCCCAGCGCCTCCGTGTGCAGGTGGCGGGCGAGGGCGGCCGGAGTCGGGTGGTCGAAGAGCAGGCCGGTGGGCAGGGAGAGGCCGGTGGCCCTGGTCAGCGCGTTGCGCAGTTCGACGGAGCTGAGGGAGTCGAAGCCGAGGTCCTTGAACGTCCAGTCGGTCTGGACGGTGTGGGGGTCGCTGTGCCCGAGGACGGCGGCGAGGTGGTTCCGTACGAGGTCGAGGGCGGCGGCCTCGCGCTCTTCCTCGGGGAGGCCGGCCAGGCCGCGGGCCCAGGCTGTGGCGGGCTCGGCGGCCGGGGACGGCGGCGTGTCCGGGGTCCGTGCCGTGCTGGGGGCGGTGACGGCCGGTCGGCCGGACTCGTCCAGCCAGTGCCGCTCGCGCTGGAAGGCGTAGGTGGGCAGCGGCACGCGCCGGGGGCGGGGGCCGCCGCTCGCGGTGAAGATGGCGGGCCAGTGGGGGGCGAGGCCGTGGACGTGGAGCGCCGCGACGGCCGCCAGCAGGGCGTGCGGTTCGGGGCGGCGCGGGCGCAGGGCCGGTACGCAGGCGGCGTCGCCGGTCAGGGAGCCGCGGGCCATGGAGGTGAGGACGCCGCCGGGGCCGAGTTCGAGGTAGGCGTCGACGCCCAGTTCCTCCAACTGCCGCATGCCGTCGGTGAACCGGACGGCTTCGCGGACGTGCCGGACCCAGTAGTCCGGGTCCTGGCCATCGTAGACGGTGTCTACGGCGTCCGTCCCGTCAGCGCTGTCGGCAGCGCCCGGCTCTTGGAGTCCGTCCGCCCCGTCCGCCCCGTCGGCGTCCGCCCCGTGGGCGTCGAAGGCCCGGAGCTCGCCCGTCACGTTCGAGACGATGGGGATGCGCGGCGGGTGGAAGGCCAGGCCGCGGGCGACCTCGGCGAACTCCTCCAGCATCGGGTCCATGGCCGGCGAGTGGAAGCCGTGGCTGACCTTGAGGCGGCTGGTCTTGCGGCCGGTCGCCGCCCAGATGTCCGCCAGGGCGAGGACGGCTTCCTCGTCGCCGGAGATGACGACCGAGTCGGGCCCGTTGAGCGCGGCGATGCTCACCCGGTCGGCCCGGTTTGCCCCCTCTGGCCCATCGGCCGCACCCCCGTGGTCGGCGATGAGCGTGCGGGCTTCCTCCTCCGTGGCCTGGAGCGCGACCATCGCCCCGGCGCCCGGGAGGTCGTCCATCAGGCGGGCCCGCGCGGCCACCAGCCGGCAGGCGTCGGGGAGGGAGAGGACACCGGCCACGTGCGCGGCGGCCAGTTCGCCGATGGAGTGGCCCATCAGCACGTCGGGGACGATGCCCCAGCCCTCCAGCAGCCGGAACAGCGCGACCTCGACGGCGAACAGGGCCGTCTGGGTGTAGCGGGTCCGATCCAGCAGCCCGGCGGCCTCGGAGCCCTCGGGGGCGAACATCACCTCGCGCAGCGGGCGCGGCAGCAGCGGGTCGAGGTGGGCGCAGACCTCGTCCAGGGCGGCGGCGAACGCGGGGAAGGCGGCGGCCAGTTCCCGGCCCATCCCGGCGCGCTGGCTGCCCTGGCCGGAGAAGAGGAACGCGAGGCGGTGGGGGGCGGCGCCGTCGGGCCTGGGGGCGGCGTGCCCGGTGGTGAGGCCGCCGTCGACGTCGCCGGTGCTCAGCGCGCGCAGGGCGCGCAGCAGGTCCGTACGGGTCTCGCCGAGCGCGACGGCACGGTGCGGGAAGACGGTGCGGCCGGTGGCCAGGGAGTGGCCGAGGTCGGCGGGGGCGGCGTCGGGGTGCGCCTCGACGTGCCGGACGAGCTCGGCGGCCTGGTCCCGCAGCGCGGCGGCGGTCTTGGCGGACAGCGGCCAGGGGACGGGGACGGCGGGGGGCTCGTCGGCGGCGGATTCGGCGGCGGCGTGCGGGGCCGGGGTGTCGGGGGTCCCGGGGTTACCGTCCTCCGCGTTCGGGCTCGCGGCGTCCTCCGCGGCCACCGGAGCATCCGCCGCCGTGGCTTCCGTCACCGGCGCGGGCGTCGCCCCGGCCCCGGCCTCCGCCTCCCGATACTCGCTCACCACCACATGGCAGTTCGTCCCGCCCATACCGAACGAGCTGACCCCCGCGATCAGCGGACGGTTGGCGTCCCCGGCGGCCTCCCCCGCATTCGCGGGCTCCCATCGGCCGTGCTCGGTCTGCACCCGCAGGTTGAGGCGGTCCAGGGGGATGGCGGGGTTCGGGGTGCGGTGGTTGAGGGTGGCCGGGAGTTCGCGGTGGTGGAGCGAGAGGACGACCTTGAGGAGGCCGGTGATACCGGCCGCGCCTTCGAGGTGGCCGACGTTGGTCTTGGCGGAGCCGACGGGCAGGGGGTTGCCGGGGGCGCGGTGGGTGCCGAGCGCGGCGCCGAGGGCGGCGGCCTCGATCGGGTCGCCGACCTTGGTGCCGGTGCCGTGCAGTTCGACGTATCCGACGTCGTCGGGGCGCACCCCGGCGCGGCCGTACGCGGCCCGGAGCACGGCCTCCTGGCCAGCCCGGGAGGGCACGGTCAGGCCGTCGCCGCCGCCGTCGTTGTTGATGGCGCTGCCGCGGATGACGCAGTACACGGGGTCGCCGTCCGCGAGCGCGGCGGCCAGCGGCTTCAGGACGACGATGCCGCCGCCCTCTCCTCGTACGTAGCCGTTGGCGCGGGCGTCGAAGGTGTAGCAGCGGCCGTCCGGGGACAGGCCGCCGAACTTCGCGGCGCCCATGGTGCTTTCGGGCACGATGTTGAGGTTCACGCCGCCGGCGAGCGCGATCTCCGACTCGCCCTTGCGCAGGCTCTCGCAGGCCAGGTGGACCGAGACCAGCGAGGAGGACTGGCCGGAGTCGACGGTCAGGCTGGGGCCGTGCAGGCCGAGGAAGTAGGAGACGCGGTTGGCGATGATGCTGCGGTGCAGGCCGGTGACGGTGTGCGGGGAGATCGCGGTGAGCCCGGAGCGGTAGTGCAGGGTGGCGTAGTCGTCCCAGATGGCGCCGACGAACACGCCGGTCGACGTGCCGCGCAACGTTTCGGCGGGGAGTTGCGCGTCCTCCATGGCCTCCCAGGCCAGCTCCAGGACGAGGCGCTGCTGCGGGTCCATCGCGGCGGCCTCCTTGGGGGAGACGCCGAAGAAGCCCGCGTCGAAGCGGTCGATGTGGTCGAGGAAGCCGCCGTGGCGGACGTCCGTGCGCGCCGGCGTGGACGGGTCGGCGCCGGCGGCGCGGTCCGCGTCCCACCGGTCGGCGGGGACCTCGGTGATGGCGTGGCCGCCGTCGCGCAGCAGTTGCCAGAACGCGGACGGGTTCGGGGCACCGGGCAGCCGGCAGGCGAGGCCGATGACGGCTATGCCGTCGGTTGTCCCGGCCGCATCCGCGCGGTCCACAGTTCCGTTGAGCCCGGACTCGCTCATATCGCGTTCCACCCACCCACACCTAGAACAAGAAGCACCAAGAACAAGGAGCGCCGGGCCATTTCGCGGCGCTCGTGGCCGGCCCGACCGAGGGGGGCGCGCGACCATAAGCGCTTCGACCCTAGCTTCGGCGAGGTGCTCGCGGCCATGCTCCACAGCCGCCTCGGAATAGGTCTAGGGGAATCCCTAGCGGGCACCGGCGGACGCGTTGACCTGCTTCCTCGTGCGCGTGAAGGCGCGTACCGGGGAGTAAACCCCGCGGTGGGTCCGGCGTTCGGCGGTGCGCTTCGCCACGCGGCCACCGCATTGCCGTTCGAGATGCGTCAAGATTTCCGGCACGATCACCATTACCACACGGGGACTAGGGAATTCCCTAGACTTCGCCTGCACGCCGGACATAAAGGCCGGATAAGCATCCGACCGCGCGAGGCGGCACCTTCTCACGAGCGGGTAACCTCTTGGTAATCCGTTGACGCATCGATGACACTTCGATGAAACACACTTGACGCGACGACGCCACACGGCATCGCGAGAGCAACCAACTCGCCCCGCCGGCCCGCATCCCCTCTCCGCCCACGCCGAGGCAGCCGAAACGGGCCGGAAAACCGCCCGGAAGCCCCGAATTCCCCCACACTGCCACCCCCGCCCACGCCCATCGGCCCGGCCTCCCCCGGGGTCGGCAGGTCACCGCGCACCTGGCCCGCCCCCTCCCGCCCCCACGGAGGTGCCCGCCGACCGCCGCACCGGTGCTCCGGCGGGACGGGAGCGACACCGCCGGTAACGCCCCGGTTCCGGCCAACGCGGCACGCTTTCCAGCCATTGCGATGGCAAAAGGAAACGATCGGTCATTGCGGCCTCATCATCCAAAGCGGAGGATGTACCCCCGTCCCCCCACAACGCCCCGGAAGACATGAGGACTGTGCCGTACCGCTCGACAACGCCGACCCGACTCCTGAACGACAGCAGGATTCCGTCGGCGGACGGGGGGCCCTTCAGTTCGACTTAGTCACGTACTAAACTGTCCGCCGGTTCCCTGGCGAGATTCCCGTCGCCGGGTCTTCGAGGGCAACGGCGTCGACGCTTCGACGCCACACCATTAATCCGTGCGCGCGGACCCTCGTCATTACCCGCAAGTCAACACCCCAAGCATTCTTTGACGTCGCCCATCTCCGACCGTAGGCTTCCCATTACTTTTCGTTTCGGCGGCCACAGGCGTGCGGCATGGACCGCCCCGTTTCGTCACGCACGCCATCCCGCTCTGGCCGCAATGACCGGAAGAGAAAAGAACGCGTCGTGAACCACACCGGAACATCCTTCCCCCTCATCGGTTTACCGGGTCGCGGCTCCGTCGGCATCAACGGAGCACGGCTCGGCACCACCAAGACCCCGTTCGGCCTTGACGGCATGTGCATGGCCAAACTGGGCCCAACCTTCCAGGTCCTCGAAGCCAATACCGACTTCGTGACCCTCTTCGACATAGGTTCCGGCGGCGACTCCGGCGACCTGAGCTTCTATGACCTGGTGCACCCCGGCATCCAGGGACGCGTCCGCCGGCAGTTCGAGCGTCTCACCGAAGGTCAGTCCCGGATCGCCGTGCAGATGGTCGGCATCCGCCAGCCCTCCGAGTCGACCTTCTCCGCCGAGGTGACCGCCGTCGCCACGCACGGACACGACGGCCGGGTGTCGACCGTCGGCGTGGTGGTCACCCCCGAGAAGCCGGACGAGCCCGAGGCCACCTGCGAGGACAGCCCCGCCGTCGCCGACCGCGTCAAGGTTCTGACAGCCCTTGACGCCCGGGTGCTGGAGGGCGTCGCGGCCGGCTCCTCCACCATCGAGATGGCCTCGAAGCTCTGCCTCAGCAGACAAGGCGTCGAGTACCACATCAGCTCCATGCTGCGTAAACTCCGCGCTCCCAACCGGGCGGCACTGGTGTCCCGCGCCTACGCCATGGGCGTGCTCAGCATCGGTTACTGGCCTCCGAAGGTCCTCCCGGACTGCATCAAGCCCTGAACCCACGACCGCCCCCTCGATCCTCGGTTCGAGGGGGCGGTCGGCTTGGCCGGCCACCGCACCGCGACGTCGCCGACTCGGCTGGCCCACGCGCTTTGTTGGGGACCTCACCCCGTGAAGCCACCCGCCCCGAAGG
>NZ_JBEXNM010000069.1:0-45838 GCF_040611095.1 Streptomyces sp. NPDC003077
ACCCGGCGCTCCCGAGTTTGCAACCAGATGACGGAATCCGCTATTGGCATACAGGTGTCTGGTGTTCTGTCGTGTGCTATTCCGTTCCGCCGGCCGGCCCCGCCCCGGACCCACGGCTGCCCGTGACCGTGCGGTCCGCCGACGGGCGGTCCGCGACGGTCCGCGCGGCCCGGCGGATCGTGCCGCTCAGCGGCTCCCTCGCGGAACTCGTCTTCAGCCTCGGACTCGGCGACCGGGTCGTCGCCCGCGACATCACCACCACCTTCGAACAGGCCCGGAAACTCCCGGTCGTGACCCGCGCGCACGACGTCTCGGCGGAGAGCGTGCTCTCCCTGAAGCCCGACGTGGTGCTCGCCGAGACGACCACCGGCCCGGCTGAGGCCGTCGACCGGATCCGGGACGCGGGAGTCCCGGTCGTGGTCGTCGCCCCCGCCACCTCCCTCGCGTCGGTGGGGGAGCGGATCACCGCGGTCGCCGCGGCGCTCGGTGTCCGCCAGGCCGGGGACGCGCTCGCCTCCCGTACCGAGCAGCGCGTGAAGGCGGCGCGCTCCGGCGTCCCGAGGCGCGGCGACCGGCCCCGGGTGGCCTTCCTCTACCTGCGCGGCTCGGCCTCCGTCTACCTCCTCGGCGGCGCCAAGTCGGGAGCCGGTTCGCTCATCGAGGCGGCCGGTGGCGTGGACGCCGGCAAGGCGTCCGGCCTGACGAAGGACTTCACGCCCCTCACCAGCGAGGCGCTGGTCAAGGCGGCGCCGGACGTCCTCCTGGTCATGACCAAGGGGCTCGCATCCGTCGGCGGCGTGGACGGACTGGTGAAACTCCCCGGCGTCGCCGAGACCCCCGCCGGAATGGACCGCCGGGTGGTCGCCGTCGACGACGGCGTCCTGCTCAGCTACGGCCCGCGCACCGACCGGGCGCTCCGCACGCTCGCGGACGGCATCCACGCCGGGGGGAAGTGACGTGTCACCGCTGCCCGCCGCCGAACCGGCTTCCGACGCGAGGGCCGACGAAGCCCCCCTTACGCCGCACGGTCCGGCCCGGCGCCGCCGGACCGTCCCGCTCACCGCGGCGCTGACCGCCGCCCTGCTCCTGGCCTGCCTCCTGTCCGCCGGGCTCGGTGCCTACGACATCCCGCTGTCCGACGTCCTCGGCTCCGTGCTGCACCGGCTGGGCCTCGGCGGCGCCGCGCTGGACCGGGTGGGCGAGAGCGTGCTGTGGAACGTGCGGCTGCCGCGCGTCGTGCTCGCCCTGCTGGTCGGCGCCTCCCTCGGGTGCGCGGGCACGCTGATGCAGGGAGTCTTCGGCAACCCGCTCGCCGAACCCGCCGTCATCGGCCTGTCCCCGGGCGCGGCGGTCGGCGCGGTCGGCGCGATCAGCCTCAACCTCACCTTCCTGGGCACCTGGACGGTCACCGCCTGCGCCTTCGTCACCGGACTGCTGACCGTGGCCACCGTCTACGTGCTCTCCCGCGCCGACGGCCGCAGCGAACCGGTGACGTTGCTCCTCACCGGCATCGCCGTCAACGCCCTCGCCGGCGCCCTCATCGGCCTGTTCGTCTTCCTCGCCGACAACGCCCAGATCAGCCAGATCACCTTCTGGCAGCTCGGTTCGCTCTCCCAGGCCACCTGGCCCAAGGTGCTCGCCGTCCTGCCCTGCGCCCTCGCCGGGCTCGCCCTGGCCCCGCTGTCCGCGCGCTCACTGGACCTGCTCTCCTTGGGCGAGCGGTCCGCCCGCCACCTCGGCGTGGACGTCGAGCGCCTCCGGATGCGCCTGATCCTGCTCGTCGCCCTGCTCACCGCCGCCGCGGTGGCGGTCGCCGGCGTCATCGGCTTCGTCGGCCTCCTCGTCCCCCACCTGCTGCGCATCGTGGCCGGGCCCGGCCACCGCTTCCTCGTGCCCGCCGGCGCGCTCGGCGGCGCCCTGATCCTGGTCACCGCCGACCTCGCGGCCCGCACCCTCGCACAGCCCGCCGAACTCCCCCTCGGCGTCCTCACCGCCCTCGCGGGTAGCCCCCTCTTCTTCTGGCTGCTGCGCCGGTCCCGGCGGCGGTCAGGGGGGTGGGCGTGAGCGCCCCTAGCGGGGAGACGGCGTGCGGACGCGGCCCCGGGACACCGAACGCCCCGTCAGTTCCCGCCCTCCTGCCGACTAGGCACCGCCGCGCGCCAGGAGGCGTGCCCTGGCACCGTCGGGCACCAGGGGGCGTGCCTCGGTGCCGCCCCACCCCAGGAGGCACGCCCCCGCACCACCCCACCCCAGGAGGCCAACCATGCTCGGCAAGCTGCTCGCCCGGCGCGCCCGCGAGGTACCCGCCCCGCCCGTCCCGGGCCAGGCGTACGCCGAAGCCGACGGCGTCACCGTCCGGTACGGACCCGCGACCGTACTGGACGGGGTGAGCCTGACGGCCCCGGCGGGAGAGGTGCTCGCGCTGGTGGGGCCCAACGGGGCCGGGAAGTCGACCCTGTTGGCGGCGCTCGCCGGCGACCTCGCCCTCGCGGCGGGCGGCGTCCGCGTGGCCGGCCGCCCGTCCACCGCCTGGTCCGCCGCCGAGCTGGCGCGGCGCCGGGCCGTGCTGCCGCAGAGCGCCGCCCTCGCCTTCCCCTTCGCGGTCGAGGAGGTGGTCCGGATGGGCCGCGCCCCCTGGGCCGGCACCCCGGCCGAGGCGCGGGACGATCAGGCGGTGGCCGCCGCGATGCGGGCCACCGATGTCACACGCTTCGCCGGCCGGCCCTTCCCGGCGCTCTCCGGCGGCGAGCGGGCCCGCGTCGCGCTCGCCCGCGTCCTCGCCCAGGAGACCGCCCTGCTCCTGCTCGACGAGCCCACCGCCGCACTCGACCTGCGCCACCAGGAACTCGTCCTGCGTATCTGCCGCGAGCGCGCGGCGGCCGGCACCGCCGTCGTGATCGTCCTGCACGACCTCGGTCTGGCCGCGGCGTACGCGGACCGGGTGGCCGTCCTGCACGCCGGACGCCGGGCCGCCCACGGCCCACCCGCCGACGTCCTGACGGCCGATCTCCTCAGCCGGGTCTACCGCCAGCCCGTCGAAGTGCTCGCCCATCCGCGGACGGGCACCCCGTTGGTGGTGCCGCTGCGGGACGTCGGCGGCGGGTGAAGGAGAGGGGGCGGGGCCGGGGGCATGGCGGGCCGGGGGACCGCCCCGGCCGCCCCGTCGGCCATCGCCCGGTCGTCACCGCCTCCGCACCCGGTGCCGCACCCGTCCCCACGTCCCACCCGGCCCTCACACACCCCCTGTTCGAGGGCGAACAGCCGGAGCAGCGCGTGGAAGCGGTACTCCCGGGGCGCGGGGGAGTCCAGGAGCCGGGCGTCCACCAGCCGTTCCAGGACCCGTTCGGCGCGGGCCTCGGGCAGGTCCAGCACCCCGGCCGCCTGCCGCAGGGTCAGGCCGCCGCCGTCGTGCCGCGCGAGCAGCGGCAGCGCGGACGCCGCGGCGTGGTCGTCGGCGGCAGCGCCGTGCAGCGCCGCGTCGTACGCCTGCCGGAAGGCGTCGCGCACGCGCAGGTCGTCGCAGGCGAGTTCGTCCAGCCGCTGCCGGGCGTCGGCCAGCCGGTCCGCGAGCGCCCGGACCGGCCACCCCGGGCGGGCCGCCAGCCGGGCGCCCGCGACCCGCAGCGCCAAGGGGAGCCCGCCGCAGTGCCGGACGATCGCCTCGGCCGCCCGCCGCTCCCCGGACAGCCGGTCCGTGCCGCCGAACGCACCGAGCAGCTCCAAGGCGTCGGGGTCCGGCAGCGTGCCGACGCGCACGTGCTCCACGCCGTCGACGGTGGCCAGGACCCGGCGGCTGGCGACCAGGACGACGCTGCCCGGCGCCGCCGGCAGCAACGGCCGCACCTGCGCGGCGTCGTGCGCGTTGTCCAGCACCACCAGCAGCCGGCGGCCCGCGGCCAGGGCGCGGTAACACGCCCCGGCCTCCGCCGCGCTCCCGGGCGGCACGGCCGGTCCGCCCAGAGCCCGCAGGAACCGCGCGAGCACCACGGCCGGCGGCATCGGCCGCCCGCCGGGCCCGCGCAGGTCCGCGTACAACTGCCCGTCGGGGAAGCGGTCGGCCAGCCGGTGCGCGGCGTGCACGGCCAGCGCCGACGTGCCGACGCCGGCCGGCCCGTCCAGCGCCACGATCACGGCCCTTCCGGACGGCGCCGACGGACGAGGCGACAGCAGACGGGCCAACTGCCGCTCGCGCCCGATGAGGACGGGGACGTCCGGCGGCAGCTCGCGCGGCACCGGCGGACGGACCGGCCGGTCACCGCCGACCGGGCCCCGGCCCCGGCGCCGCTCCTCCACGCGGTCGCGCGCCGTGGCCAGCGCGCCCTGCTCCACGCCGGACGCCCCGAGCAGGCGCACCAGCACGTCGAACCGGTCGGTCGGCGGCAGCGTCTTGCCCGCGAAGTAGTCACCGATCACCCCGTGCGCCCATCCCGTCGTGGCCGCCAGCTCCCGGTAGGTGAGCGGCGCGTCCCCTTTCTGCCGGGCCTGCCGCCGGCGCAGATGGCGTAGCGCGGCGGCCAGTTCCGCCAGGCTGTCAATCCCGTTCGCGCCCTTTCGGGCCGCGTCGTCGACGGATTTCCGCATTCCCCGTTCCATGCCCCCGTGTCCCTCTGTCCGGGCCGATCCGGAGCCGTCCGGTCGAGGCCGTTCCGCGCGGTCGCACGGAAAGGCGGCTGCGAATATCGGTTCGGTCAACGACCTCACCGATCAGACGGTTTCCCCTCGGCAGACTTCCCCGGTATTCGTATGCCGCCGGGACGATGGATGCCGGTCGCGGGAAATCCTCGCAGGAGGTATTTCACGATGAGCTTGATCTGCAATCAGCCGCGGCAGCCGGGCAACGGCACCAACTCCGTCCGCGACATGTACGAGCGGGTGGACGCGCCGATCGCCACCGGCTCCGCCCACCTCATGCGGGCCGGCGCCGAACTCCACCTCATCCTGGCCGACCTGGAGATGAACGACCCGGCCCAGGCCGCGATGCGGGTGACCAGCGTGTCCGCCGCCGTGCACGCGGCCCTGGCGGAGTACGAGGAGTCCCACCGCGTCGCGGGCGAGCTGGGCTTCTACTCCGTCCACGACACGCTGCTGAAGACCGCGGGCGGCGGCTCCTTCCAGGTGCGCGCCATCCTCGACGAGGCCCACGAGAAGGGCCTCGTCGACCTCGACGAGGCGTCCGTGGCAGCGCTCGGCGAGCGGTACGTCACCGGCGGCGACGAGAAGGTGTTCACCGAATTCATCGCGGAACTGCGCGTTTTCTCCACGGAAATCGACAATTTCGCCCGCGCCACCACCACCGTGGACGACAGCACCTGGCGGGAATTCCCCTGGAAGGCGATCACGCACTTCGACCGCATCCGGGTCCAGGGCCAGGCCATCGCCATCGTCAACATTCTCGGCACGGCCCACGTGACCGTCGCCGTCCAGGCGTAAAGGAGGACAGAAGAATGAGCGCGAACTGCAACAAGGCATTCCAGCTGAGCCTTGAGTCGCTGCGCGACAAGAAGAGGCTCTCGCGGAACGCGGGCCTGGCGCTGCTCGGCGCCGGAAGTGATCTGTACAAGGCGCTGGAACTCGCCGAACGCGGCGACGGCGCCGCCGCCGCACGGGTGTACGTCGTCTCCGCCCAGGCCAAGCTGGGCGGCGCCCGCGGCCTGCTGGAGGACGTCCTCGCCATCCTGGCCACCGGCACCCTCCGCGCGGGCCTGCCCGCCTGGTACCGGAACCTGGACTACGACCGGCTGTACCGCACCGGTGTCGAGCAGGGCGCCCTGCCGCACGGCTCGGAGGTCTGGCAGGAGATCACCGGCGTCCTGGCGCAGTCGGGCCCGCTGGCCCTCACCGAGGAGTTCCGCGCCCGCGTCGCGTACACCGCCGACCTGGCGAGCGAGTGGCTGGGCACGGCGTCCGACGCCGGTTCGGCGCCCGGCCTCCTGCGCCTGGTCACGGCCGTCTCCGACCTGACCGCCTTCGCGCGGTACGTCGGTTACGTCAACGACGTGGAGCCGCTGGACGCCCACTGGCTGCGCCCGGCACCCGCCGGCGACGCCGCGTAAGAACCCCTGCCCCCGGCCGAGCGACCGCTCGGCGACTGTCGGCCGGGGGACGAGAGCGCCGACCTCGGTCGGCGCTCTCGTGCTGCGCGGGCCCTTCGGCACGGCGGCCCCGGCAACCGGCGGGCACACACCCTCCCCGTTCACGCCGGGGATCAACCCCCGCGTCCCACCGCCGCGTCACTCACCCCACAGGGGCCGACCGCGCCCCGTGAGTGACCGGAGGCAGCACCGATGACCCAGCGCGCCACCCGCACCGCGATACTCGCCCTGGCGGTGACCGCCGTGGTGGGGACCGCCACCGTCCCCGCCGCCCACGCGTCCGCCGTCCCCGCCGGGAGCGGCACCCGGAGCGCGGCGATGGCCCCCGCGCACGACCGCGCGGCCGGGCACGCGGCCACGCTGACCGCGCTGCGGCAGGTCGTGGAGGCCGGGCGGCTGCCCGGCGTGGCGGCCGAGGTGCGGCACGGCAAGGAGCAGTGGTTCGCGTCCGCCGGTTTCGCGGACACCGCCACCGGGCGCCGGCGCTCGGCCGGCGAGCACTTCCGGGCGGCCAGCATCACCAAGCCCTTCCTCGCGACCGTCCTGCTCCAACTGGAGGAGGAGGGCAGGCTCAGCCTGGCCGACACCGTCGAGAAATGGCTGCCCGGCGTGGTGCGGGGCAACGGCAACGACGGCCGCAAGGTCACCCTGCGGAGCCTGCTGAACCACACCAGCGGCCTGTACAACCACACCGAGGACGAGGCCTTCCGGCGCAACGCCTCGGGCATCGGCTTCCTGGAGCACCGCTACGACACCCACACGCCCGAAGAGCTGGTGGCCCTCGCGATGACGCGCTCGCCGAAGCCCGACCCGGAAGAGGAACCGCCGTACTACTCCAACACCAACTTCGTCCTCGCCGGCATGGTCGTCGAGAAGGTGACGGGACGCTCCTACGCCCAGGAGGTCACCCGCCGCGTCATCAAGCCGCTGCGACTGCGCGGGACATCGTTCCCGGGCACCTCGCCGTGGATGCCCGCCCCGCACCCCGTCGGCTACTCCACCCTCAACGACAAGACTCCCGGCGCGCCGGTCCACGACGCCACCGAGCAGAACATGACCTGGCTGAGCGCGGCGGGCGACATGATCTCCACCCTCGGCGACATCAACCGCTTCCACCGCGCCCTGCTCAAGGGCGAACTGCTCTCCCGTCCCCAGGTCGCCAAGATGCTGGACGCGGTGCCCACCGGCGACGGGCCCGGGTACGGCCTCGGGGTCGAAACCGTCGAGCTGTCGTGCGGGAAGACGGTGGTGGGCAAGACCGGCCGCACCAACGGCTCGCTGTCCGCGGTGGCCGGCACGGTGGACGGCGACCACCAGCTGACGTTCAACATCAACGGCGACTGGCTGCCGGACCCGTCGGTCTACACGAACGTGATCGAGGCGGAGTTCTGCGGGAGGATCCCGGCGCGGGAGGGGCGGCCCGGGGTGACGAGCGCGTCGGCCGGGGGCGTGGGCCGGTAGGTCCGGTACGGAGGGGAGGCCCGCAAGGGCGTCCCCCTCGGCGGGGCTGGTTTCTGGAGCGCTCGGGCAGGTTCAGACTCCGCCTGTTGGAGTGCTCGGAGCGGTTCAGATCCCGCCTGTCGGAGTGCTCGGGCAGGTCCGACTCCGCCCGTTGGAGTGCTCGGACCGGCCCAGACTCCGCCCGTTGGGGTTTTCGGACCGGCCCAGACCCCGCCCGCCCCTCACCGATAAGCCCGCGCCTGCACCCCGTACATCGAGGCGTACAGCCCGCCCCGTGCCATCAGTTCGCGGTGGCTGCCCAGCTCCGCCACCCTGCCCCGGTCCAGGACGACGATGAGGTCGGCGGCCCGGACGGTCGAGAAGCGGTGCGAGACCAGCAGGGTGATCGCGCCGGAGGCCGCGCCGTTCGCCCGGTGGGCCGCCGCGGTCAGCCGCTCGAACAGGGCGTGCTCGGTCTCCGCGTCCAGGGACGCCGTCGGCTCGTCCAGTACCAGCAGCAGCGGCCGGGTGCGCATCAACGCCCGCGCCAGCGCGAGTTTCTGCCACTGCCCACCGGACAGGTCGACGCCGTCCGGCCACTGCCGGCCCAACTGGGTCGCCAGGCCGCCCGGCAGACCGGCGGGCAGGTCGGCCGCGCCCGCCCGCGCCAGCGCGGACCGCACCGCCGCGCGGTCGTCGAGGCGGGGCACGTCGCCCACCCCGACCGTCTCGCCCGCCGGCAGTTCGAATCGGACGAAGTCCTGGAACCCGGCGCTGAGCCGGGCCCGCCACAGCGCCGGATCGAAGGCCGCCAGCCCGACGCCGTCGGCCAGGACGCGGCCCCGCGTCGGCTCGTACATCCGGCACAGCAGCTTGACGAGCGTGGTCTTGCCCGAACCGTTCTCGCCGACCAGCGCCACCACGCCCCCGGCGGGCAGCCGCAACGTGACGTCGCGCAGCACCGGGGAGGACGTGCCGGGGTAGCGGAAGGAGAGGCCGTCGAGGCTGATCCCGTGGCGCAGCGCGTCCGGGACCCGTGCCGTCGCGGCGGCCGGGCGGGCCCGCCGGGCGTACGCGCGCAGCCAGCGGAACCGCTCCGCGCCGCGCAGCAGGTCCGCGACCACGCCCGTGGTCGCCACCAGCCCCGCCACATGGCCCACGAACCGGCCCGCGAGCAGCACCGCGAGCAGGACGGAGCCCAGGCTCACCGACCCCCGGGCGGCGAGCACGGCCGCGACGCCGACGGCCCCGAGCAGGCTCGCGGTGTTCAGCATCCCGGCGGCGCCGCCGATGGCCGCGACCCGCCACTCGGCCCGGGTCAGCACCGTGTCGGCCCGGTCGCGCGCCGCCCGGTGCCGCCGCCGCAGCGCGGGCCCGGCGCCGAACAGCCGCAGTTCCATGCCGGCGGCGGGAGAGGCGGCCAGCCGGGCGAGGTGACCGGCGAGCCGGTGGTCCGCGGCCGACTCCTCCTGGGCCCGGGCGGTGACCTTGCGCGCGGCCACCTGGAGGCGCAGGGCCACCACGCCGACCAGCGGCAGCGCGAGCAGCGCGGGGTGCACCAAGGACAGCAGGACGGCGGTCACCAGGAAGCCGCCGAGGTCCTCCAGCAGGTTCAGCAGCCAGTTCAGCAGCCCGCCCATGGCCAGGATCCGGGCCCGCAGCAGGTGCAGCCGGTCCTGGAACGCGGGCGACTCGTGGTGCGTCAGCCCGTGGATCCCCGCCGAAAGCCGGGCCAGCCGCCGGTCGAAGGCGAAGCCCACCCGCTCGCTGAGGCCGATCCGCGCGGTCACGCCGGCGAGCTGCACCGCCTGCCCCACTCCCAGGGTCGCGACCAGCAGCAGCGCGGCGGTCAACGTCGTCCCGAGCGCCTGGTGCGCGGCGCCGTCGGTCATCGACCGCAGCCACAGCGCCTGGAGCGCCCCGAGCCCGGCGGCGGCCGGGACCAGCAGCAGCCCCAGGACCGCCAGCCCCTTCGACTCCCGGAAGGAACCCGCCAGGACGGTACCGAGCGCCGCCAGCACCCCACCGACGCGCCGGGCCCGCGGCTCGTCCTCCTCGGACACATCGCCTTCGCTGCTCGCTCCGCCCGCTTCGTCGTCCGCGTCGTCCTCGTCGCGCTCGGGGGCGCCGCGGGCTCCGGCCGTACGAGGCGTGCCCTCACCGAAGGCGTCCACCCCGGCGAGGTGGTCCGCCGCGTCGTCCTCATCGTCCTGGAACCGTGCGGCCTGAAGCCGGTACATCCGCGCGTACCGACCGCCCTGGGCCATCAACCGCGCGTGCGAACCGGCCTCGACGACGCGCCCGCGGTCCAGGACGTAGATGAGGTCCGCCCGGCGCACACCCGAGAAGCGGTGCGAGACCAGCAGCGTCGTGCTGCCGCGCGTCACACCCAGGAACCGTTCGAAGAACTCCGCCTCGGCACGCGCGTCCAGGTGCGCGGTCGGCTCGTCCAGGACGAGCACCGCGCCGTCGCGGGCCGCGTGCAGCGCCCGGGCGAGCGCCACCTTCTGCCACTGGCCGCCGGACAGGTCCGTCCCGCCCTCGTACTGGCGCGACAGCACCGTCTCCCAGCCCCGCCCGAGCAGCCCAGGCAGCGCCTCGGCACCCGCCAGGGACAAGGCCCGCTCGCGCGCCGTCCGGGCGTGCTGGTCGTCCCGATCGTCATGGTCGTGCGCCGTGGACGGCGCGTCCGGTGCGATGTTCTCGCGCAGGGAGAGCGGATATTTGATGAAATCCTGCAACAGCGGTGCCAATTGACGTCGCCATGACGTGGGCTCGTAGGCGCGGACGTCGGTCCCGTCCGCGGTGATCCGCCCGCCGTCGGGCTCGTACAGCCGGGCCAGCAGCTTGACCAGGGTGGTCTTCCCCGCGCCGTTGGCCCCCACCAGGGCGACGGAGGACCCCGCCGGAATGCGCAGGCTCAGGCCGTCCACCACCTTCCGGCCGGTCCCCGGGTAGGTGAAAGTCAGCGAATCGACGAAGATCTCCCGGCGTATGGGCGGCGCTTGGGCGGCACCGTCCGCGTCGGCGTCGTTCTTCTCAAGGAGCCGCGTCTCGGCACCGTTCTCCGCACGGGGCCCCGCATCGGTGCCGCTCTCCACAACGGGCCCCGTCTCGCCGGCGAGTGCCGTGCGGCTGCGTCGCTCCAGGCCGGTGAGGGACCGCAGGCCCAGCAGGGCGCTGCGCGTCAGGTAGTCCGCGTCCCCGACCCAGGCCAGTGCGGGGAGGGCGATCGCCGCCTGGACGACGACCACCAGGTGGGACAGGTCCAGTGCGCCGCGGGCGGCGGTCAGCGCGGCCCAGCCCAGCACCGCCGCCTCGGCCAGGAGCACGACGGACACCGTGCCGTACGCGCGGCCCGTCGCCCGCCGCCGGGCCGCCCACACGCCCCGCATCCCCGCGTGCCAGGTGCCGCTCATCCGGTCGGCCAACCAGGTGCCGAGCCCGAACAGCCGCACCTCCTTGGCCGGTTCCGGGTCGATCGCCAGGCTCCGGTAGTAGCCCGCCCGCCGGATCACCCCGCCGGCCTCGGCCATGGTGCCGTGCACGCTGTGCGCCATGCCCAGGTACGCGCGGTAGGTCAGCACCGCGGACAGGCCCAGCAGGACCGGCGCCCACCAGGCGAACGACGCCAGCAGGCAGGCCAGGCCCACCGCCTGGAGCCGGGGCCGGACCACGTCGGGCAGCAGGTCCGCGAGCGCGTCCGGGCGGGTCTCGGGATCGGTGGCCAGGCGCAGGGTGTCCGCGTACCCCGGGTCTTCCAGGTGCCCGATCCCCGAGGGCGCCAGCGCGGCGGCCATCACGCGTTCGTCGGCCCGCCGCGCGGCGCGCAGCCGCAGCGCGGCCGTCAGGCCCCTCTCCAGCGCCGCCAGCACCGTCTGGGCCACGGCCACCGCGCCGAACGCCACGAGCGTCAGCAGCAGGTGCCGCCCGGCACCGGAACCGAGCCCCGCGTCCACCGCCGCCGGCAACGCCCCCACCACCAGCCCCGTCGTCACCACGAGCCCCGTCGCCGTGACCGCGCCCCCGGCCACCGTCACGGCGAGCGCGAGCGTGAGGGGCCGCGAGGCGGACCAGAGCAGTCCCACGGCCGCCCCTGCGCCGACGTGTTCCGCCCGACGTCCCTTCGTCATGCCGCTGACCTCCAGAGCCGGGTGAGGGAGGGGATGGCGCCGATGCTCACACAAGGGCGACCGGCGGGCCCGTGGCCCCGGTCGCGGCCGGGCGGCATCGGACACGGGGGACGCACATGGGGGAGGAGGGGGCGGCAAGCCGGGGCTTTCCAGGGGCACGCGCCGGTGTACGCCAAGGGTTTACGGGCATGGCACCGGGCGTCTCGAAGTCGCATCGCGACGCGGGAGGCCGGACCTTTGGCGGAGCACGTCACCCGTCGCCGAACTCCCCGCCCGGGGACCCCGGATACGCCTTCAAGATCCCCCTCTATGCTTCTACAAGCATGTAGTAGAAACATGCGCGAGGGCGTCCGGACGTTCCGGGCGCCTTCGGGAGCCCGGCAGAGCCGCGGCACCCGCACCGGAACACTCGTACATGAAGGAGTGAACGCCACGATGGTGTTCAAACGGCTGCTCGGCTCCCTCGGCGTGGGCGGGCCCACGGTGGACACGGTTCTGGACCCCGGCGCGGTACAGCCGGGCGGGAGCCTGTCGGGACAGGTGCACCTCCAGGGCGGCGGCGCGGCCTTCGACATCGAGCACATCGGCCTCGAACTGGTCGCCCGCGTCGAGGCCGAGCACGAGCACGGGGAGAGCGAAGGCACCGTCGTCTTCGAACGGTTCGTCGTCGGCGGCGGATTCCGCCTGGGCGAGGGCGAGCGGCGCAGCGTCCCGTTCCGGATCGCGCTGCCGTGGGAGACGCCCATCACCGAGCTGTACGGGCAGGGGCTGGGCATCGTCCTGGGCGTGCGGACCGAACTCGCGGTGTCCGGTGCCAAGGACAAGGGCGACCTCGACCCGCTCGCGGTGCGCCCGCTGCCCGTCCAGGAGGCCGTCCTCGAAGCCTTCGGCCAGCTCGGCTTCGGCTTCAAGTCCGCCGACCTCGAATACGGCCGGATCGCCGGTACGGGCCAGCAGCTGCCCTTCTACCAGGAGATCGAACTCACTCCCGCACCGAAGTACGCCCACGCGGTCAACGAGATCGAGGTGTCCTTCCTCGCCCACCCCGGCGGCATGGAGGTCGTCCTGGAGGCCGACAAGCGCGGCGGGATGTTCTCCGCCGGACAGGACGTCCTCAGCCGCCACACCGTCAGCCACCAGGACGCCCAGCGGCTCGACTGGAACGCGGAGGTGGACGGCTGGCTGTACCAGCTCGTCGAGCGCCACACCTCCCACGCGGGCCACATTCCCCACGGAAGCCCCGCCCCCTACGGGCACGGGGACCCGCACTACGCAGGTCAGCCGCACGGAGCTCCGTACGCCCCCGCTCCCGCGTACGGCGACCCCCACGCCCCGGGGTACGGGCACGGCGGTCACGCGCCGCACCACGACGACCACCACCACGAGGGCCGCCGCTCGGGCCCCGGCATGGGGACCGCGATCGCCGCGGGCGCGGCGGGCCTGGCCGTGGGCGTCGTCGGCGGCATGGTCGCGGCGGAGGTCGTCGACGAGGTCGGAGACTTCTTCGAGGGGGACGAGGACGAGGAGAGCTGAGCCGGCAGCGGGACGGCGGGGGCGGGCATCCGATAGCGCAGGGGGACCGTGACTGCCGGGCTGCTCCCTGCCGTCTCGGGTGACCCGCGCTCCCTGCCGTGCCGTTCTCCACGGGCCCGGTCCGCTCCCGCGGCCGGGCCCGGTTCCTTTTTCCGGACCGGTGCCCAGGACGGACTCGAATTCCCACCGGCCCCCGGAGCGCTTCGAGTGGCGCACACAAGCCCCTCGAAACCCGCCCGGAAACCCCGCTTCACCATCGCTTTTCCCTCCGTTCACCATCTCGGGAAAAGTACGGAATCTTCCCTCCGGGCACACAACTCACCACCGGATTCCCGTGTCCAACCAGGCGTTCGGCGCACCGGCAGCCACGTCCGGATCCGCCTGCGCCGACCTTGACCAGTCATGGAGTCCAGGTGCGCACACGCCCACGCGCGGCACGGATCGCCGCAGCCGCCGCCCTCGCCCTCACCACAGTCGCCGGAGCGCTGCCCGCCCAGGCCGCCTCCCGGACCGTCGGCGAAACCCGCGAACCCCACGAGAAGTTCGCCTTCGAGTCGTTCACCACCAGTTCCCGCACCACCGACTACGCCCACCGCGCGGTGGACCTCGCCGGGGTGCTCGTCCACGCCGGCACCAACGAGCCGGTGGCCGACGCCGAGGTCGATCTCTTCGCGGACTTCGTCTTCTCGACCTGGAACCCGTGGGGCGATCACCTGCCGCCCGACTGGTCCCGTCGGGTCGGCCTGGGCACCGTGCGGACCGATGCCCACGGCCGGTTCGCCCTGCCCCGCGCGGTCATCGACCACAAGGGCCTGACCAGCGACGACCTCTACCTGTTCACCGGCACCGTCGAACTGAGCGCCGTCTACGACGCGGACGACGACGAACAGACCGCACCGGACGCCCGGAGCGCACTGACCCTCCGGACCAAGCGGGAACAGACCCACCTCACCGTCGAGACGGACCGCCCCCGGGTGCACGTCGGCGACTCCTTCACCATCACCGGGAAGGTGAGCGTCCCCGCCGGATTCGGTCCGCCGACCGGCACACCGGTGCTGTTCCGCTTCTACTACGAGAACATCCACACCGCGCGAACCACCGCGGACGACGACGGCTACTTCAAGCTGAAGTACAAGGTCAAAGCCGGTGACGGTGGTTTCGTCGCATTCACCGCCCCCCGTGACCTCTACCTGGCGGGGGACAGCAAGCCGGTGCCCACCGAGGTCCCCGTGCCGGAGTGGATCGACGCCATCACCGCCACGACGGACCGGAACCGCCAGGCCACGGTCACCGGGCACATGACCGACTGCCCGAGCCCGCGCCCGCGTCGGGTGGCCCTGCGGTTCGCCAAGGAGGGCAGCCGCGCCTGGCGCACCGTCGCCACCGTCACCCCGACGGCCGGTGGTTGGCTCAAGGCCCGCCACCAGGGCGGCAACGGCCGCTACCAGTGGAAGCACGCGGAGACCGACCACTGCTCGGAAGCCGCCTCGGCCACCGCGGCCGTGCACCGCACCGAGACCCGGCTGCCCGGCTTCCACGGCACCCCGCAACGCCCGCGCGAGGGACGCTCGCTGGTCCTCACCGGCACCCTCCAGCAGCACCTGAACAGCGGCTGGAAGACCTACGCCCGCCGCCCGGTGGAAATCTGGTACCGGCCGGCGGGCAGCAGGACCTGGGCACGCAAGGCCGTGGTCACCACCGACAGCCGCGGCACCTACCGCAAGACGTTCACCGCGGGGAAGGACGGCTGGTGGAAGGCCGTCCACGTGGGCGACGGCACCCACTACAGCACCACCAGCGCGACCGACTGGATCGACGTCCGCTGACCTGGAGTCGGTGTTTCGTGCGACAGGGGCGGTGCGGTGGTGCACGCCGCCGTACCGCCCCCGGCGCGGTTCTGGGGCTGCACCGACGCGCGGTGACCACGATCGCTCCCCGGCCGGTGGGCCCCGTTCCTCACCGCCCGCCCGGCGCACCGACCCGGGACGTCAGCCCCTCCGGGCTGCTCAGCAGCAACGAGCGGCGACCCGCGTCCGTCGACCGGGTGGTAAGACCCTCGCCGCGCGTGCGGACACGAGCGGCGAGGGCGTCGAGGTCGTCCACGGCGAGAACGAGTTCCCGCTGGCTCGTTACGCGTTACTCGTTTTCGCCGCACTGCGGCGTCTTGCGTCTTGCGTCTCCGGTTTCGTCACTTCGTCGTCTCTTCTGGTTCGCGGATCGTGCTATCGGCCGACCGGACGGCCGCGCGAACGGATTTCGGCGGGGTGGGGGAGACGAATGGTGCCGTCGTCCCGCTGCCGTGCGGGAGACGCGACGCGTTCGCGGGCGAGGGGGACAGGGGCGGCCGGGCCCGTCGGTGTCCCGGGAAACCGTCAGGGCGGATGGGATGTGTGCTGGTCAGCGCGCGGGACGTCCCATGAGTGCGTCATTGTGACGGCAGCCCTGGCCCTGTGGGCCGTGTGCCCCGCAGTGTCGATGGCGGAAGCCGGGCGGTGCCGAGCTCCGCACCGCCCCCTCGTCCGCACCTTGGGAAAGGACCTCGGGTCATGATGAACGCGACACGCAAGCGCCTCGCCTCGGCCGCCGTCGTGGCAGCCGTCAGTGGCGGGCTGGCCCTCCCGGCCGTACCCGCGATGGCCGCGCCGGCGACCGCCCCCGTTCACACGTCGGCCGTGGCCAAGGTGGAGATGCGGGGCACCGCTCCGGCGTGCGTCCGCCGGGACGTCATCAAGCACCGGAACACGGTGACGGTCGGCAACAACTGCCGGGTGACCATGCACTTGAAGGTCGTCATCAAGCACGGCCCCGACTCCAGGTGCCTGACCTACCAGCCCGGCGAGGCGTGGACGTGGAAGTGGCCCTTCGGCTCGTACGGCAAGGTCGTCACCTGCTGACCCGGTCTGGAGGGCGTGACGGCCTTCGGGGTGACCGGAGCGCGGTACGGCGGGGCCCGGTGACGCCGGAGGACGGCGTGGCACGGCCCGCCGGGGCCGGGCCGGGGCGTGGCGAACGACCGTGACAAGCGGGCGGGGCGGCCGCTCCCCGGCCCCGCCGTCCAGGGACGACCTCGCCCTCGTCAGCCGTGCCTTCGCGGGCCTTACGCCTCGGCGCCCCGCACCGCCGCCGGGTCGAGGAACGCTTCGAGCATCGGCAGGAGGAGGTCGGTCCGGCGCAGCAGTTCCATGTGGGTCGTCGCGGGGAGCACGCCGAGCCGTGCGTCGGGGATGAGGCCGTGCATCTCCGCCGCGTGCTCCAGCCGGACGAAGTCGGTGTCGCCGACCAGGAGGAGCGTCGGCGCGGTGACGGCGGCCAGCGCCTCGGCGGGCCAGCCCTCGAAAGTGCCGACGACGGAGGACAGTTTGTCGGCGAAGACCTGGAAGTGACCGGGGTCGGGGGCGACGCGTACGTAGGCGTCGTGCATGTCCTGGAAGTCCTGCTCGGTCGGCATCCGCCGGGAACCGGGAGGCGTCCGGGCATCGAAGATCTCGGCGTGATAGCCGTCGTGCCGGTAGTGCGTGGACCCCAGGACGAGCCGGTCCACCCGCTCCGGCCGGGCGATCGCCAACTGGAGCGCCACGAGCCCGCCCAGGCTGTACCCGAACACGTCGGCGCGCGCTATCCCGAGGTGATCCAGCAGGGCGGCGACGTCGTCGGCGAAGTGCTCCGGGCTCGGTGTCCGGTCGATGTCGGCGGTACGGCCGTGGCCCTGCAACTCCACGGCGATCACCTGCCGGCGCGCCGCCAGCGCTGGGATCAGGCCGCCGAACGACTCGATGGTGAGCAGGCCGCCGTGCAACAAGACCAGCGGCCGGCCCTCGCCGTACGTCTGGTAGTACATCTCCAGTGCGCCGACCCGCGCGTATCCGGCCGATGGCGGAGGCGTGATGGTGCTGCTGACGTCGCTCAACGTGCTCTCCCAGCTCTGCTGCTCCGGCGGCGGTGCCCAGGGCGGGCACCTCCCGATGAACGCTGTCGTGGCCGACCGGCCGAACCGACGGTTCGCCCACTCGTGCGCACTACTTCGGGAGAGTAGTGCCGGGGTCTGACAACGGCCGGAGGATCGCGGTGGCATGCGTTCCGTCGACGGCGGGAACACCCGGGCCGTCCCTTTCGGCTCCGGCCGGCCATGCCGGTCCCGGACGGGAGACTTCCCTGACCCGTGATCACCGCCCGTGATCTACTGCCGGCCATGCCCTTACTGATGCTGGATCTCGACAACACGCTGATCGACCGCGACGCGGCCTTCCGCGGCGCCGTCACCGCGTTTCTCGCCAGGCACGACCTGCCCGCCGCCGATCTCCTCTGGGTGATGACCACCGACGCGAGTGGTCTGGCCGCCCGCCACAAGGTCGCCGCGGCCATGGCCGACCGGTACGGGAACACGGTGCCCGCCGCCGCGATCCATGCCCTGCTGGACCAAGGCGGCGTCGATCACGTGACGCTGGCGGACTCCACCCGCGAGGCGCTGGGCAAAGCCCGGGCCGACGGCTGGACCTGTGTAATCGTCACCAATGGCCGCACCGCCCAGCAGGAAGCCAAGATCCGCCACACCGGACTCGACCACCTCGTGCAGGGCTGGGCGATCTCCGAGCAGGTCGGCCACCGGAAGCCCGAGCCGGAGATCTTCCACGTTGCCGCCGATGACGTCGCAGCGCCCCTCACCGGCGCGTGGGTCATCGGCGATTCGCCGCAGGCCGACATCGCCGGCGCGGGCGCGCTCGGCCTGCGCAGCGTCTGGGTCGCGAACGGGCGCCCGTGGGGCCAGGCCCCTCACCAGCCCACCCATGTCACCGGGGACGTCGCCGCCGCGATCTCCTATGTCGTCGACGTGGCGACGACCGGACGGCGGTAGATCTGCCGAGAGCCGCCCTCCGGGCCCGGGTCGGTGGCTTCGGCGGGGGCGAAGCCGAGGCGCTCGTAGAAGACCCGGGCGCCGCTGGTGACGGCTCCGGGGTGGTCGGCCCCGAAGGTGACGACTTCGAGGGTGCCGGGGCCCCGGACGAATCTGCGCGTCGCGTCGTCCAGCAGCGCGCGGCCGACGCCCCGTCCCCGGGCGCGCTCCGAGACGACGAGCCAGTGGACGTGGTAGGTCGGGGGCTCGGCGCCGAACAGCAGCCCGCCGAGGATGTCCCGGTCCGGGGACACGGCGAGGAGCGCGGTGGACCGTGCGAGGTGTTCGTGCAGGGCGTCGTGGAACCCGGGTTCGTCCACCATGGGGCCGAACCAGTGCTCGACCTCGGCGGCCAGGGAGAGGAAGCCGGGGAAGTCCTGCTGCTGCGCGAGCCTGATGATCATGCGGTCAGTGTGACAGGGGCCGGGCGAGGGGGATCGGCCGCGGACCCGCCACACCCTGGCGGCACGCCCCGTGCTCCCCACGCGTCACCCGGCTTCCTGATGCGTGGTCTCCCAGCCTGCTTCCCGACACGTCACGCGGTCTCCCGACCCGCCTCCCCACGCGTCACCAGGCATCCCGGCCCGCCGCCGTCACCCGCACCTGCCCGTCCGTCAAGGTCATCCGTCCGCCGTGGCCGCACCGCACGATCCGGTCGCCCAGGCCGCCGCGCTCGGCCTCGGCGAGGAAGGCGGACAGGGGCGAGGTCATCACCGGGTAGTCGCCGTAATGGACCGGCAGGACCAGGCGCGGGCGCAGCCGGCGGACGAGTTCCGTGCCCTGGGCGCCGTCCATCGTCACCAGGAAGCCACCGGGCAGGCGGGTCCCGCCGAGGTGCAGCACGGCGAGGTCGGTGTCGGGGTAGCGGCGGGCGATCTCGTCGATGCCGTCGAACAGGAGGGTGTCCCCGGAGACGTACAGGCGCAGCCGGGCCGGTCCGCCGACGGGGCCGAACTCCAGCAGGCTGCCCATCACCGGCGGGAGCAGGCGCCGCAGCAGCGGGCCGCACGCGTGGCGGCCGGGCAGCGCGGTGACGCGGACCTGCGTGTCGCCGCGGATGAGGGTGTGCTCCTGCCAGGTGCGCAGGCCCGTCGCGCGGTGGAAGCCGTGCAGGCCCTGGAGGCGGCGCGCGGCGTGCGGGGTGGTGATCAGCGGCAGCGACCGGCCCAGGTGGCGGCGGGCGACTCGGTCCCAGTGGTCGCCGTGCAGGTGGGAGAGGAGCACCGCGTCCAGGTCGGCGGGCAGTTCCCGCACGTCGAGGGCCGGTTCGGTGAGCCGCTTGCTGACGAGGCCGTAGCCGAGGTAGGCGTGCTGGCCCCGGTGGAGGAAGTTGGGGTCGGTGAGCAGAGTGACGTCGCCGTAGCGGAGCAGGACGGTCGCGTTGCCGATGAAGTGGGCGTCCAGTGAGGTGCCGGAGTGGTCGGGCATGGTGACTCTTTCGCGCCGTGGCGACGGGCGCCGGGAGCGGATCTCGTACGGCCATCTCAGCGGGTGGACACCCGCGGCCCGCCGGATTGGCGCGCTGGTGGGCGCGGCGCGCGGGCGGCGGGGGCGACCGGTGGCGGCTTGTTCGACTGCCTGCGATCATGTCGGCGCTTGATCATCGGATGTGAAGGGGAGACGACCGCCGTCCCGGAGCCCCCGGGCCCTCCGATCTCGCGAATGACCGGAACAGACCCATGTCTTGAAAGGCAGGACAGAGATGACGACGGGTTCCACCGTGAGGTTCCCCTCCGGCGCCAAGGTGCCGGCCCTGGGACAGGGCACCTGGCACATGGGGGACGACCCCGCGCGGCGCGCACAAGAACTCGCCGCCCTCCGCCGGGGACTCGACCTGGGCATGACGCTGATCGACACGGCGGAGATGTACGGCGACGGCGCCGCCGAGGACCTGGTCGGCGAGGCCATCCGCGGCCGGTGGGACGAGGTGTTCCTCGTCAGCAAGGTGCTGCCGTACCACGCCGACCGGCGCGGCACCGTCCGCGCCTGCCAGGAGAGCCTGCGCCGGCTGGGCACCGACCGCATCGACCTGTACCTGCTGCACTGGCGGGGCTCCGTGCCGCTCGCCGAGACGGTCGAGGCCCTGGAGTCCCTGGTCGCCGACGGCAGCGTCGGAGCGTGGGGCGTCAGCAACCTGGACGTCGCGGACCTGAACGAACTCCCCGGACGCGCCCGTCCCGACACCGACCAGGTGCTCTACAACCTGACCCGGCGCGGCCCCGAGTACGACCTTTTCCCCCACCTCCGGGAGCGCGGGGTGCCGATCATGGCCTATTCGCCGCTCGAACAGGCCCGGGTACTGGGTCACGGGGCACTGGGCGACGTGGCCGCCGCGCACGGTTGCACGCCCGCGCAGGTGGCGCTCGCCTGGGTGCTGCGCCACCCCGACGTCATCGCCATCCCCCAGGCGTCCTCGGTGGCGCACGTGGAGGACAACCACGCGGCCCTGTCCCTGCGCCTGACCGACGAGGACCTGCGCGCCCTCGACGCCGCCTTCCCGCCGCCGACCCGGAAGCGGTCGCTGGAAATGCTCTGATACGGGGCGGGGCGGGGAGGCGTCTTCCGCGTGGCCTCCCTGCCCTCCCGGGGCTCTGGCCCTGCTCTTGCGTCTCCCCCTTGGATCAGCGGCCCCGCCCCGCGTAGCCCTTCGCCTGCTCCCCCCGTTCTCGCCCCGTCAGCACGCCCGCTCAAGCGCGCCGAACAGCGCCTCCAGGGCCAGTGAGTAGGCGTGCGAGGGCGGCGCCGCGTACCCGACGACGAGGCGGGGGGCGGCCGGGGCGGGTGGCCGGGAGCGGAGGTAGGCGCCGAGCGGATGGACGCGGACGGAGGCGGCGTCCAGGGCGGCGACGAGCCGGTCCTCCGGCGGGGCGGTGGGCGGGAGTTCGAGGATGGCGTGCAGCCCGGCGGCGATGCCCGTGATGCGGGCGTGCGGCAGCCGTGCGGCGGCCCGTGCCGCGAGGGCGTCGCGTCGGTACCGGTAGGCCCGGCGCATGGTGCGCAGGTGCCGGTCGTACGCGCCCGTGGTGAGCATCGTGGCCAGGGCGAGCTGGTCCAGCGGACTGGTCGCCCGGTCGGCCAGGCGCTTGGCCTCCACCAGCGCGTCCAGCAGCGGCGGCGGGCAGGCGATCCAGCCCAGCCGCACGCCCGGTCCCAGGGACTTGCTGGTGGAACCCACGTAGACGACGCGCCCCGGATGGCGGCCCTGGAGGGCGCCGACCGGCCGCTTGTCGTAGCGGAACTCGCCGTCGTAGTCGTCCTCCACGATCCAGCCGTCCCGCTCCTGCGCCCAGGCCAGCAGGCGGGCCCGGCGCGCCGGGCTCATGCTGACGCCGAGCGGGAACTGATGGGCCGGCGTGCACACCGCCGCCCCCGCGTCCCCCTCCTCCAGGGCCGTCACGCTCATGCCCTCGGCGTCCACCCCGGCGTCCACGACCGTCAGCCGCCTCCCGACCACGGTGGCGTGGTCGGCCAGCGCCGGGTCCTCCATGCCGACCCGGCGCACCCCCACCCCGGCGAAGACGTCGGCGAGCAGCCCCAGCGCCTGCGTGTAGCCCGAGCACACCACCACGTGCCCCGGATCGACCCGCACCCCGCGCACCCGGCCCAGGTAACCGGCCAGCGCCGCCCGCAACTCCGGCCGGCCGCGCGGGTCGCCGTAGCCGAAGACCTCGGCCGGCGCCTCCCGCAGCGCGTGCCGCAGCGCCCGCAGCCACGCCTGGCGCGGGAACGCGGACACGTCGGGGCGGCCGGGACCGAGGTCGTGGCGCGGCGCGGGCGCGGCCGAGCCGTGCGGGTGGCGGGACGGCGGCTCGGGCGAGGGCTGCGCGGCCACGTACGTCCCGGCCCGGCCCGCCGTGGTCAGCCACCCCTCGGCGACGAGCTGCGCGTACGCCTGGTTGACCGTGCCGCGGGCGAGGCCGAGCTCGTCGGCCAGGCCGCGGGTGGGCGGCAGGCGGGTCCCCGCCGCGAGGCGGCCCTCCACGATGGCCGCGCGCAGCGCCTCCTCCACGGCCCGGCCCCGGCCGCCGCGCGGGGCCATCTCGATGAAGAGGTCCAAGCCCGTTCCGTCCGCCGCCCTCGCGGCTCCGAGGTCCGGTCCTGTTCCGTCCGTAGCCCGCACCGCTCTTTGGCCCGGTCCCGTTCCGTCCGCCGCCATCGCCGCTCTTTGGTCCAATCTTCCGCACCGCTTTTGGCCCAGTGATCAGGGCCTCGGGGCTTCTAGCCTGCTGGCATGACTACTGGGCAATCAAGGCCGGCGGGCCCAGGGGGGCGTGCCGTGCTCCCCGGGAGCGGGATCGCGCGGTCGATGGTGCTGCTGCTGGCGCTCGCCTGCGGGCTGATCGTCGCCAACAACTACTACGCGCAGCCGCTCCTGCCCGACCTCCAGGAGAGTTTCGGGGTCTCCTCCGGCGTGGTGGGGCTGTGCGTGACGCTCAACCAGCTCGGGTACGCGGCGGGCCTGGTGTTCCTGGTGCCGCTGGGCGACCTGCTGGCCCGGCGGCGGCTGATCACCCTCATGCTCGCGGTCGACGCGCTGGCGCTCGCCGCGGCCACCGCGGCCCCCGGCGCCTGGGCGCTGATCGCCGCGCTGACGCTGGTCGGCGTCACCGGCTCGGCGATCAACATCCTGATCCCGCTGACCGCGACCCTGGCCAAGGAGGAACAGCGCGGCCGGGTCGTGGGCACCCTCATGACCGGGCTCCTGCTCGGCGTGCTGCTCGCCCGCACGGTGGCCGGTGCGCTGGACGAACTCGCGGGCTGGCGGCTGGTGTACGGCACGGCCGCGGTGCTCATCGCGGGGCTGGCCGTCCTGCTGTACGCGAAGCTGCCGGACCTGCCCGCGGCCCCCGGATCGAGCTACCCCAAGCTGCTCGCCTCGGTCGGGTCGCTCGTACGGAGCGAGCCGTTCCTGCGGCGCCGGATGGCGCTGGGGGCGATCGGCTTCGCGAGCTTCCAGCTCCTGTGGACCGCCCTGCCGTTCATGCTCGCCGACGAGCCCTACGGCTACTCGCCCGCGGCCATCGGCCTGTTCGGGCTGCTCGGCGCGGCCGGGGCGCTGTGCGCACAGCCGGCGGGCCGCCTCCAGGACCGGGGGCTGGCGCACGTCGCGACCGGGCTGCTGCTGGGCGCCATCGCGATCTCCTGGGCGCTGCTGCTCGGCGAACGGACCCTGGCGCTGGTCATCGCCGGCATCCTCGTCCTGGACGTCGGGGTGCAGGGCGTGCACGTCCTCAACCAGGCGCGCATCTACGGCTACCGGCCGCAGATCCGCTCGCGGGTCACCACCGCCTACATGTCCGCGTACTTCCTGGGCGGCTCGGCGGGCGGCGCGCTGGCGATCACGCTGTACCCGGCGCTGGGCTGGCCGGGAGTGTGCGCGGCCGGCGGGGCGCTGGCCGTGGTGGGGCTGGCGCTGTGGGCCACCGAACGCGTCCGGACTCCGGCGGGGCAGGAACCGCCGGGGCCCCCGGCGCCGCAGCGGCCGGAGGCCCCGGCCGCGGGGCAGGGCGGCGATCCCGCGGGGGCGGCGCCCCGGGCCTGAGTGGCAGTTCGCCTGGACGCGGATACTGATCACTGCTGAGCGGCGCCGCTCCCCGGCCCCCGCACGCTTCCTCCCTCCTCACTTCTTCACCTTTCCGTCCTCACCGATCACAGGAGTACCGATCTCATGCGCATCTTCGTCGTGGGTGGCACCGGGGCCATCGGCCGTCAGCTCGTGCCGATGCTGGTGGCGTCCGGACACGAGGTGACCGGCGGGTCCCGCACGTCCGAGGGCGTGGAGCAGCTGCGCGCCCAAGGGGCGCGGGGCGTGCTGCTCGACGTCTTCGACCGGGACGCGGTGGCGGACGCCGTGGCCGCGGCGCGGCCCGAGGCGATCGTGCACCAGCTCACGTCCCTCTCCGGCGGCAGCCCCGTCGAGAACGCCCGCATCCGCAGGGAAGGCACCCGCAACGTCGTCGACGCGGCGAAGCGGGCCGGGGTGCGCCGGATCGTCGCCCAGTCCATCTCGTGGGCGTACGAGCCCGGGGACACCCCCGCCGACGAGGCCACGCCGCTGGACACCACGGCGCCCGAGCCCCGGTCCGTCAGCGTCGGCGGCGTCACGGCGCTGGAGGAGGCGGTCGCCGAGCTCGACGAGCACGTGGTGCTGCGGTACGGCACGTTCTACGGGCCGGGCACGTGGTTCGCGCCCGGCGGCTTCATGGCGGACAAGCTGGCCGGGGGCGGGCTGCCCGCGAACGACGGCGTGTCGTCCTTCGTCCACGTCCGAGACGCGGCGCGCGCCGCCGAACTGGCGCTGGGGTGGCCGAGCGGCGCGGTCAACATCGTGGACGACGAGCCCGCCCCGGCACGCGACTGGGTCCCGGTGTTCGCCGAGGCGGTGGGCGGGCCGGCTCCGGAGGCCACCTCCGGCGGGGCGGGCTGGGAGCGCGGCGCCCGCAACGCGCGCGCCCGTGAGCTGGGCTGGGAGCCCGAGCACGCCACCTGGCGGACGGGCTTCTTCCGGCAGGACTGAGCGGACGGGCTTCTTGCAGCAGGGCTGAGCGGACGGGCTCATTCCGGCAGGGCTTCCGGCAGGGCTGAGCGGGCCGGGGCCCGACGCCCCGCCGCGCACCGGAGGGAGACCCCGCGACGGGTCTCCCTCCGGCCGTCGGGGGCCGGGCGTTCAGGGCCGCCGGAGGAGTTCGGCGACCGCGAAGGCCAGCTCCAGGGCCTGACTGCGGTTCAGGCGCGGATCGCACGCGGTCTCGTAGCGGTCCGGCAGGTCGGCCTCGGTCAGGCGGTCCGCGCCGCCCAGGCACTCGGTGACGTGTGTGCCGGTGAGTTCGAGGTGCAGGCCGCCGGGGTGGGTGCCCAGCGCGCGGTGCACCTCGAAGAAGCCGGTGATCTCGTCCATGATCCGGTCGAACCGGCGGGTCTTGAGGCCGCCGGCCGCCGCGAAGGTGTTGCCGTGCATGGGGTCGCACACCCACCCCACCCGCGCGCCGGCGGCCGTCGTCTTCTCGATCAGCTCGGGCAGCCGGTCGCGGACGCGGTCGGCGCCCATGCGGGTGATGAAGGTGAGCCGTCCCGGTTCGCGCCGCGGGTCGAGCCGGTCGACGAGTGCCAGCGCCTCGTCCGCGGTGGCGGTGGGGCCGAGCTTGACGCCGAGCGGGTTGCGGACGCTCGCGGCGAAGGCGATGTGGGCGCCGTCCAGCTGGCGGGTGCGCTCGCCGATCCAGAGCAGGTGGCCGGACAGGTCGTAGGGGTCGCCGGTGCGCGGGTCGGGCCGGGTCAGGGCGCTCTCGTAGTCCAGCAGGAGCGCCTCGTGGCTGGTGAACAGCTCGGTCGGCGCGGTGACGGTCCCGCGGGCGCGCAGGAAGCGCAGGGCCGCGTCGATGTCCCGGGCCAGCCGCCGGGGGCCGGGGGCGGGCGGCGCGAGGTCGGTGAAGTCGGGGCTCCAGTCGCGCAGGTGCAGCAGGTCGCCGACGCCGCCCTGGGCGTACGCGCGCAGGAGGTTCAGCGTCGTCACCGAGGCGTCGTAGACGCGCAGCAGCCGGTCGGGGTCGGGGGTCCTGGCCCGGGCGGTGAACTCCGGGCCGTTGACGGCGTCCCCCCGGTAGACGGGCAGGGTCTCGCCGTCGCGCGTCTCGGTGGGGCGGGAACGGGGCTTGGCGTACTGGCCGGCGACGCGCCCCACGGTGACCACCGGGAGGGAACCGGCGTACCCGAGGACGACGGACATCTGCTGGAGGACCTGCGCCTTGGCGCGCACCCGGTCGGAGGTGACCTCGGCGAAGGTCTCGGCGCAGTCGCCTCCCTGGAGGAGGAACGCCTCACTGCGGGCGACGGCCGCCAGCCGGACGCGCAGCAGGTCGCACTCCTCGGGCGAGGTCAGCGGCGGGCGGGCCGCGAGGCCGTCGAGCGCGGCGCGCAGCGCGTCGGCGTCGGGCCATGGGGGTTGCTGGGCGGCGGGGCGGTCACGCCAGGCGTCCACGGGGGCGGTGGGCGGTGGGGCGGGCGGTACGAGGCTGGTGACGGTCATGGTGGGGGGCGCGGTGTCCGGCCTGCCACCGCTCTCCTCTCCGGAAGGGGCAGGTGTCCGTGTCCGCCGGAGCCGCAGGCCGGTACGGCTCCGGAACGGGGGGCCGGTGACGGCCCCCGGGCGGGGCCGGCGCCGGGTCCGGGGAACCCCGCGCGGGGGTACGGCCGCGCGGGGTCCGCCCGAGGGCCGAGCGCCGACCGGGGCGCCGACCGGCCGGTGCGCGGGACGGCGCCCGGTGCTCAGCGCCGCAGGGCCCGGTCCACCAAGGGTCCCGCGGCCCCCGTATACGCGGCCGGATCGCACAGACCGGCCAGTTCCCCGGGTGCGAACGCACCCCGCACCTCGGGCGCCTCGCCCAGCACCTCGGCCAGGGGGCGGTCCTCCCGGGTGGCCCGCGCCGACGCGTCGGTGAGCAGCGCTCGGGCCGCGGCCCGGCCGAGCACCGGGGTCAGCGCCGCCGCGATCCGTTCCGAGACGAGCCGGCCGCCGGTCAGCGCCAAGTTGGCACGCATCCGTTCCGGCCGCACCGTCAGCCCTTCGGCGAGTTCCGCGGCGGTGTGCGCGGCGCCGCCCGCGAGCCGCAGGCACTCCCGCAGCGGCAGCCACTCGGCGTGCCAGGCCCCGGCCGAGCGCTCGTCCTCGGACGGCATCGCCTGCGTCAGCACGGAGGCGAGCGCCGGGACTTGCAGCGCGGCGGCGCGGATCATGGTGGCGAGCACCGGGTTGCGCTTGTGCGGCATGGCCGAGGAGGCGCCCCGCCCGGCCGGGCCGGGTTCGGCGACCTCCGCGACCTCGGTGCGGGCCAGCGACTGCACGTCCACGGCGAACTTGCCGAGCGCGCCGGCCGTGAAGGCGAGCGCGGCCCCGAGGTCGGCGACCGGCGTGCGCAGCACGTGCCACGGCAGGGCGGGCCGGGCCAGCCCGGTTTCTTCGGCGTACGCGGCGGTGAGCCGGTCGAGGTAGCCTCCGGGGCCGTCGTCCCCGTCCGGTCCTTGGGTCGGCTCGGTGTGCCGTCCGTGTCCGTCCGGCTCTTGGGTCCGCTCGGCGTACCGTCCGTGTCCGTCCGGTCCCTGGGTCCGCTCGGCGTACCGCCCGTGTCCGTCCGGCTCTTGGGTCGGCTCGGCGTACCGCCCGTCCCCGTCCGCCCCCGCCACCCCCTCCAGCCGGGCGTACTCCAGGTACCCGGCCAGCGTGCCGGCGGCGCCGCCGAGTGCGACCGGCAGCCCGCCGTCCAGCAGCCGGGCCAGTCGCGCGTCGGCGTCCAGGACGAGGTGGCGCCATCCGGCCGCCTTGAGGCCGAACGTGGTGGGCACGGCGTGCAGGGCCAACGTGCGCCCGGCCATGGGCGTGTCGCGGTGCGCGGCGGCCAGGGCGCCCAGCGCCGCCGCGGTGCGCGCCAGGTCGGCGCGGATCAGGGGCAGGACCCGGGCGGCGACCAGCATGGCGCCGGTGTCGAAGACGTCCTGGCTGGTGGAGCCGCGATGGACGTACCCGGCGGCGTCCGCGTCCCGTGTGGCGACGGCCGCCGTCAGCGCCCGTGCCAGGCCCACCACCGGATTGGCGTGCTCCCGGGCGCCGACCGCCAGCGCGCGGGCGTCCAGGGCGTCCACCGAGGCCGTGGCCGTGATGACGGAGGCCGCGGCGGGCGGCACGGTGCCCAGCCGGGCCTGCGCGCGGGCCAGCGCGGCCTCCGCGTCCAGCATCGCCTGGAGCCAGGCCCGGTCGCCGGTGGCCTCCTCGGCGGGCGTGCCGGCCCGTACCGGGGACAACAGGCCCGCGTCCAGGCAGGAAAGGGGGGAGGGAGGAGACGGAGAGGGTGGAGGAGGCAGAGAAGGCAGAGAGGTTGGAGGGGACAGAGGGGGCGAAGAAGATGGAGGAGTCGAAAGGGACAGAGGAGATGGAGGAGACGCAGGAGACAGAGACGGCGGAAGGGGCGGAGAGACGCGGCCGTCGTCCGGGAGGGTCATGCGGGAACCTCGCTGAGGTCGGTGCCGGGGCGTGTGCCGCCGGGCAGGGGGGCCAGGGCCAGGACGGCGCGGGCGATGGCGTCCGAGTCGCCGAGGGTCACCGAGTCCACGCCCGGCCGGACGCCCGCGGCGGTGACCCAGTGCACGGCCTCGGTGGGCACCCCGTACGCGAACCGCCGAGGGTGGGCGCGGCCGTCCGCGGCGATCAGGCGGAAGGGACGCTCGGTGACGGCGAGTCCGCCCGTGACGTACGCGCCGCCGTCGGCGGTGGGGATGCGGTACGGCGCGCACTGTCCGGCGGCCAGCAGGTGGCGCAGCAGTGGGTCGGTGGTGCGTGGCAGGTCCGGTTCGGGCAGCCGCGCCTCGATCAGGACGTCCGCCCGGACCTCGGGGCCGGGCACGGAGGAGGTGGCGACGAAGGCGGGCCGGTCGCGGTCGAGCCGGACGCGGGTGTCCGGGCCCAGCACCTCCAGGACGCCCGCCTCGACGAGCGCCGCCATCTCCTCGATGCGGGAGACGGGCGGCCCGATGGACAGGAAGGCGTTCAGCGGCGTGTACCAGCCCTGGAGGTGCTCCCGGTGGGAACCGCCCTCAAGACCACCGTGGTCCACCGCGAGCCGGATCTCGTTGCGCAGGTCGCGCAGCACGTCCAGGGCCGCCTTGAGCGGGCCGCTGACGTTGCCCGCGCGGGCGGCGGCGACGTCCGCGCGCAGGTAGCCGAGCAGCCAGTGGCGGAAGGCGGGCCGGTCGGCCGGGCGGGGCGGGTTCCAGGGCCGGGCCAGGCGGTCCCAGTCCCAGCGGTCCGCCTCCGGGATGCCGTACGTGTTCAGCAGGCGGCGCCGGGCGGCGTCCGGGGCGTCCAGGAACTCCTTGGTGAACCGCTCCCGTTCGGCGCCGCGCCCCCGGGAGGCGAGCAGGGTGGAGTAGTAGACGCAGGTCACCTCGGTGTCGATCAGCGGCCACAGGTCGGTGTCGAAGCGTGGCGGGTCCCCGCTCTCCGCGCGCTTGCGCAGCCGCGCGATCACGTCGGGCGTCAGCAGCAGGGGGAGGTGGCGGCCGTGGGCGCCCTTCTCGTTCTCGCCGCGGGCGTGGTAGGGGATGCCGCGCCGCGACCCCGCGTACAGCCGTGGCTCACGGCCTGAGGGCCGGTACACCAGGCGCTCCCCGGCGCGGACGAACGCGCCGCCGCGGCCGAGCGTGAACAGCGCCATGTGGTCGAAGAAGTTCAGGCCCAGCCCGCGCAGCAGCACGGGGACGCCCGGCGCGATCCCGCGCAGGTCCACGTCCGCCGGATTGGCGGGAGGCACGTACGTCAGCCCCGCCCCGCGCGCCTGCTCGGCGAGTTCCCGCGCGCGCGGGCCGGGCGCGGTGCCGAGGTGGCCCTGGGCGAGGACGACGGCGTCCAGGCCGCCGAGCCGGGTGCGGTCGTCGAGGGTGAGGAGTTGCCCGCCGCGCCCGTCCTCGTCCAGGGCCACCACCCGGCGGCGGTGCGCGACGACGGTGACGCGTCCGGGCGCGCCGGCCACGATCCGCCGGTAGGCGTCCTCCAGATAGTGGCCGTAGAAGGCGCGGGTGGGGTAGGCGTCCGGGGTCAGCCGCCGCGCCTCGGCGAGCGTCTCCGCGTCGCACCCGGCGGGCGCCTCGTCCGCCAGGGCCGCCGCCCACTCGTAAAGGCTCGGTCCGGGCTCGATGGGCCCCTCGATACGCACGCTGTCGTCGGTGTGCACGGTGATCTGCGAGGCGACCGTGTTCATCAGCAGGTGCCGGGACTGGGCGGTGCGCCAGACCCGTCCGGCGCCGGGCGGGTACGGGTCGACGACGTGCACGGTGACGCCCGGGCCGCCCCGCGGGACCCGGGCGTTGGCGCACAGCCGCTCCAGTACGGACAGTCCCCGCGGGCCGGCGCCGACGAGGGCGACGCGGAGCCCGCTCACGCGGCGGCCCCCGCGCGGGCCAGCGCGGAGACGGCGTTGGCGACGACGAGGTGCCCGGCCCCGCCGCCCGCCGTCATGATCGACTCGGGGTGGAACTGCACGGCGGCGAAGGGGAGATGGCGGTGCTCCACGGCCATCACCACCCCGTCGTCCGTGGTGGCCGTGACCCGCAGCTCGTCCGGCACCCCGGCCGCCGTGGCGTATAGCGAGTGGTAGCGGCCGACGGCGAACCGCTCGGGCAGCCCGGCCAGCAGGCGGCTGTCGGGAGCGGTGACCCGGACGGGCGACGGCTTGCCGTGCACGGGCGTGGGCAGCACGTCCAACTCGCCGCCGGCGTACTCGACGATCCCCTGAAGCCCCAGGCACACCCCGAACACCGGCACCCCCAGGCGCTCGGCCTCCTTGAGCGTCGCGGCCACGTCGAAGTCGGCGGGGCGGCCGGGACCCGGTGAGAGCACCAGCAGGTCCGGGCGCTCCCGGGTGATCACCGGCAGGTGGCCGCCGCTGCGGTACGTCGTCACCTGAGCGCCGGTCTGCCGCAGGTAGGAGGCCAGGCAGTGGGCGAACGAGTCCCGGTGGTCCACCATCAGGACGCGCAGCCCCGAACCCGCCCCGTCCCGGCGGACCGGCTCCGGCGCGGCGGCCGGCACCGGCGGCTCCAGCACCCGCAGCAGCGCCTTCGCCTTCAGCTCGGTCTCGGCCTCCTCCGCCGCCGGCACCGAGTCGTACAGCAGCGTCGCCCCGGCCCGCACGGTGGCCACCCCGTCCCGCAACTGGATGGTGCGCAGGGTCAGGACGGTGTCCAGGCTCCCGTCGAACGCCAGGACGCCGGCGGCCCCGCCGTACCAGCGGCGCGGCGACCGCTCCTCCCGCTCGATGAACTCCACGGCCGCCAGCTTGGGCGCGCCGGTCACGGTGACGGCCCACAGGTGCGCCAGGAACCCGTCCAGCGCGTCCCGCCCGGGGGAGAGCACGCCCTCCACATGGTCCACGGTGTGGATCAGCGTCGCGTAGGTCTCGATGCGGCGGCGCACGGTGACCCGCACGCTGCCCGGTACGCACACCCGCGCCTTGTCGTTGCGGTCCACGTCCGTGCACATCGTCAGCTCGGACTCCTCCTTGAGGGAGCCGAGCAGTTCGCGCACCCGGTCGGCGTCCTCCAGGGCGTCCCGGCCCCGCGCGATGGTGCCGCTGATGGGCGAGGACTCCACGAGCAGCCGCTCGGTGTCCCGCGCGTCGCGGCGGACCCGGACGAACATCTCCGGGGACGCGCCCACCAGGTACTCGCCCTCGCCCAGGTTCGCCAGCAGGTTGTGCGGCGCGGGGTTGGCCGCGCACAGCCGCCGGAAGAGGACCGAGGGGAGCTGCGCGCAACCGCGCCGGAACACCTGGCCCGGGACCACCTCGAACAGGTCGCCCGAGCGGAACAGCGCCCGGGCGCGCTCGACGACCCGCGCGTACGCGCCCGGCGCGTGGTCGCGCGGGTGGACGGCGGTCCCGGGGACGAAGGGCTCGGCGGGCGTCTCGCGGGGCAGCCCGGCGGTGGAGCGGCCCCGGGCGGTGAACTCGTAGCGGTGGGAGACCACCTGGTCGTGGTCGAGGTCGAACTCGTGGATCTCGTCCGGCAGATGCAGCACCAGATCGCGGTCGTCCGGGTCGCGCCGCTGCCGCAGCGGGACCGGGTCGACCTGGAAGAGCAGGTCGTAACCGAACGCCCCGTACAGGCCCAGCAGCCGGTCGTGCGGCGCGGCCAGCGCCGCCACCAGGGCCCGCACGGCGCGGAAGGCCCCGGCGTGGCGGGTGCGGTCCTCCTCGGCGAACGGCTCCTCCGAGGCGGGGACGCGGCCGGTGACCCGGGACGCGTCCGCCCGCTCCACGACGAGCACCCCATCCAGCGCGGCGCGCAGCGCGGGCAGCAGCAGGGAGCCGCGGGCGTTGAGCGCGCGCAGCGTCACCCGCCCGGCCCGCACGCTGATCTCGACCGGCGGATCGACGTAGCCCACGGCCCGGTGCCGGCCGCGACACAGGACCATGCCGCGCCGCTCGTCGAGCGCGCTCTCCAGGAGGGCCCGCACGCCGGCGGCGTCCCCGGAGCGCGTGGTGTGGCGGTGCACCGTCACACCGGAGGCCGTGGACCACCGGTCGGGCGCGGGGGTGCCGGGTGCCGACTCCAACAAGGACATGCGGGATCCACCTTCGGGTGCGGGGCCGGGGGAGGGGGTGCGGGGGGCGTGCGCCGAGAGGGCGGTACGGAGCGTTCGCCGGGGAGGCGGTACGGGATCGTCCGCCGGAAGGGACGGCCGGCAGGCGGCACGGGGGGAGCGCCGGTCGGAAGGGGCGCCACCGGGCATCGCGCCGACGAAGGCCGGGACCGCGACGCGACGGGCGCGGCCGGGGACCCGGGCTCAAGGCCGCTGCCCTCGCCCGGCCGGAGGGCCGGCCCCCGTGTCCGGGAGCCGGCCGTCGATCGTGCGGGCGCCGCCGTCAGGCCGGAATGCCGTGCGGGAACCGGAAGAACCCGTGCGGGTCGTAGCGCTTCTTCACCGCCGTCAGCCGCGGCAGGTTCTCCCCGTAGTAGGCGCGCTGCCAGTCCGGCAGGTCCGGGTCGGGGTAGTTGACGTAGGTGCGGCCGTTGGAGAAGGGGTCCATGGTGCGGAAGCCGTGGTTCACCCAGTCCAGGGCGGCGGCCGTGGCCTCCTCGCCGGGCTGCGGGCCGCTCAGCCCGACGGTGTAGAGGATGAACAGCTCCGCGTCGCGGTGGACGTAGGCGGTGTCCCCCGCGCCGGGCCGGTTGGCGTTCTTGCCCAGCGACAGGAAGCCCAGGTAGCGGTACTGCCCGGCCCGGCGGTCCGCGTCGAACGCGGCCAGCATGTCCGCGAGCCCCGACGCCGGCACCCCGCGGTCGAACATGCGGCTGCGGTGCCGGACGAACGCGGTGCGCGGCAGCAGCGCCTCCGGGTTGCTCCCGGTGACGTGGCACTGCGCGGCGGAGGCGTCCTCGCAGCCGAACAGCCGCATCATGGCCTTGTCGTACGGGCGCTCGGCGACCACGCTCGTCCGCGGCTGTGCGCCGATGTCGGAGACCAGCTCCGCCAGCAGCTCCCGCAGCTCCTCCTCGGTGCCGAAGTGCACGCCGGTGACCAGCACAGTGGGCTCCGCGCCGGGCTTGGCGTCGTTGAGCAGGACCCCGGCGCGCGGCGCCAGGTCGGCCGGGGTGTGCGCGGCCCACTCCTGCCAGCTCGTCAGCACGCGCTCGGCCTGTGCCCACGGCCAGGACAGGTCGAAGGTCACCACCCGGGTCTCCCGGTTGGGGGCGAGCTCGAAGTCGGTGACGACGCCGAAGTTGCCGCCGCCGCCCCCGCGCAGCGCCCACAGCAGGTCGCCGTGCTGCTTCGTGGAGGCGGTGACGATGCGACCGCTCGGCAGTACGACCTGGGCGGAGACCAGCCGGTCGGAGGCGGGCCCGTACTTGCGGAACTGCCAGCCCATCCCGCCACCGGTCACGAAGCCGCCGGGCGCCACCGTCGGACAGAACCCGCCGGGCACGGTCAGGCCCAGCGGCGACAGCGCCGCCACGATGTCCACCGCCTGCGCGGCGGGCCCCACCCGCACGGTGGAGCCGGAGGCCCGTATCCGGTGCATCCGGGTCAGGTCGATGACCAGCCCCTCCGTCGTCGACCACCCGGCGAAGCTGTGCCCGCCGCTGCGCACGGCGGTGTGCAGGTCGTGGTCCTGGGCGAACAGCAGGGCGGTCCGCACGTCCTGGGCGCTCTCGCAGCGGACGACCGCCCGCGGGCGGATGTGGTCGAACTGGGCGCTGGCGAGCTGCCGGGCCCGTTCGTAGGAGGCGTCGCCCGGCAGCACCACGTCACCGCGGACGGCCGCCCGTAACTGCTCCCACGGCGTCCGGCTCCCGGCGCGGGCCCGGACGCCGGACGCGGCGGCGGCCCCGGCGAGCAGCCCCGACGCGGCGAGGCCGGTGGCCGCGCCCGCGGTGAGCAGCGCTCTTCTCCTGATCATGCGTGTCCCCTCGGGTGTGAGGCGCGCGGCGGGCGCGCGGGCTGGAGCGTGTGCGCCGCGCGCAGCACACCGCGCTGCAACTTCCCCGTGCTGCTGCACGGGAGTTCGGTGACGAATTCCACCAGCCGCGGGTACTTGTACGGGGCTATTTCCGCTTTCACGAACGTCTGGATCTCCCGCGTCAGCCGCTCGGCGGCCTCCGGACCGTCGGGCGCGAAGCCGTCGGCGGGGATGACGACGGCCTTGACGACGCTGCCCCGGGCGGCGTCGGGCACCCCGATGACCGCGCAGTCGGCGACCGCCGGGTGCCGGCCGACGGCCTGCTCGACCTCGGGGGCGGCCACGTTGTAGCCGGCCGTCACGATCATGTCGTCGGAGCGCGCCTGGTACCAGAAGTAGCCGTCGGCGTCCCGGACATAGGTGTCGCCGGTCAGGTTCCAGCCGTCCACCACGTAGGCGCGCTGGCGGTCGTCGGCGAGGTAGCGGCAGCCCGTCGGGCCCTTGACGGCCAGCCGGCCCGGCACCCCGTCCGGCACCGGCCGCCCCGCCTCGTCCACGACCCTGGCCCGGAATCCCGGCACCGGCTTCCCCGTCGCCCCCGGCCGGATCTCGTCGTCCGCGGCCGAGATGAACACGTGCAGCATCTCCGTCGAGCCGATGCCGTCGATGACGCGGTGCCCGGTGGCCGCCTCGAACGCCCGCCAGGTGTCCGCCGGCAGCGCCTCGCCCGCCGACACGCAGCGCCGCAACGACGACAGGTCGAACGCGTCGATCTCGCGCAGCGCGGCCCGGTAGGCGGTCGGCGCGGTGAACAGCACGGTCGCCCGGTGCTCCGCGACCGCCGCGAACAGCTCGCGCGGCGCGGCCTTCTCCAGCAGCAGCGCCGCGGCCCCCGCCCGCAGCGGGAAGACCAGCAGCCCGCCGAGCCCGAAGGTGAACGCCAGCGGCGGGCTGCCGGTGAACAGGTCGTCGGGGCGGGGCCGCAGCACGTGCGCCGAGAAGGTGTCGGCGATGGCCAGCACGTCGCGATGGAAGTGCAGCGTGGCCTTGGGCTCGCCGCTGGTGCCGGAGGTGAAGGCGATCAGGGCGACGTCGTCGGCGGCGGTCGGCACGGCCGGGAAGGCGCCGGACGCCGCCGCGGCCACCCGCCGCGCCAGCTCGGAGCCCGCGCCGCCGTACGTGACTACGCGCAGCTCCGGCGCGCCGTCCTCCCGCACCCGCTCCAGCTCGTCGGTGAACCGCTCCTCGCACAGCGCCAGGTCCACCCGCGCCGTGCGGACGATGGTGCGCAGTTCGGCGGCGCGCAGCAGCGGCATCGTGGTGACGAGGACCGCGCCGGCCTTCAGCGCCGCGAGCCAGCACGCCGCCAGCCACGGGGCGTTGGGGCCGCGCAGCAGCACCCGGTTGCCGGGCACCAGCCCGAAGTCCTCCACCAGCACCCGCGCGATCCGGTCCACCCGCTCGCGCAGGTCCCCGTACGTCCACATCCGGCCCGCCGCGTCGTACAGGCAGGGCCGCGCGGCGCCGAACCGCACGATGGTGCCGTCCAGCAGCTCCCCGGCGCAGTTCAGCCGCTCCGGGTAGGCCAGTTCCGGCAGGTCGGTGACGAACTCGGGCCACTGGTCCGGCGGCGGCAGCCCGTCCCGGGCGAAGGTGTCCCGGTACGCGGACGGGGACAGCGGGCCCGCGGCGCGTGGCGCGGGCGCGGTGGCGGTCAGCGACTCCATGGCTCCTCGATGGCTAGGCGCTCGCCCGGGCGGGCGGCGGGGCGCTCGCGTACACACAGGTCATCCGGGCGCTGCACACCCGGCGGCCGAGCTCGTCCGCGATGGCGATCTCGTACGTGGCGTGGGTGCGGCCCAGTCGCACGGCGGTGGCGGTGCCGGTCACCCAGCCATCGGTGACGGGCCGGTGGTGGGTGGCGTTGATCTCCGTGCCGACGCCGACGCCACCCCGCGCGGCGAAGTGCAGGCACGCCGCGATGGAGGCCAGCGACTCGGCCAGCACACAGGAGGCGCCGCCGTGCAGCGCCCCGAAGGGCTGCCGGTTGCCGATGACGGGTATCCGCCCGGTCACCCGCTCCGGCGTGGCCTCCAGCAGCTCGACACCGACCCGCGCGCCCAGTTCGCCGGCGCCGACGGGGGGCGCGGGCCGTGCTTCCATGGGGCCGGACGCGCCTCCCACGGTGGTCTCCTCCACGTCCGTCCGCTCAGCCATGGACCCCGCCCCCCGCCAGCATCCGCACCAGTTCCGGCCGCCGGACCTTCCACGTGGCGGTGCGCGGCACCTGGTCGAAGGGGATCTGCCGCACGTCCTCCATGGCGGGCAGCCCCGCGATCGCGGCCCGCCACCGCTGAGGGTCCAGCGGAGCGTCGTCGCGGGTGCACACCACGGGCAGCGGCCGGCCGCTCTCCGACGGCACGACGACGATCTCCCGCAACTCCGGGAGCCGGTCCATCAGCGTGTCCTCGACCTCCAGGTTGCTGTCCACGGCGTCGATCCGGTCGACCTCCCGGTCCAGCAGGTGCAGTCGCCCCAGGGCGTCCTTGAACCCCAGGTCGCCCATGTCCCACCAGCCGTCGCGCAACTGCCGCCGGAAACGCTCGTCCTCCCCGAGGTAGGTCACCGCCCGGGTGCGGCTCCTGACCTCGATGTGGCCGACCGTGCCGGCCTTCACCGGCCTGCCGCGGTCGTCGACGATCCGCATCCGCACGATGCCGGGCAGCGGCCACCCCACACTGCGCCCGCCGTCGGCCGCGCCGCGCGCCGACACCCAGCCGCCCGCCACCGGACCGGTCTCCGACTGCCCGTAGAGCTGGAAGAACTTGGGGGAGCGGCGGACCGAGGCGCCCAGCAGCGTCTGGACGGTGCGCGGGTGCAGCGCGTCGAAGGTGGCGTTGTAGTACCGGACGTTGGCCAGCGGACGGCCGTCGGCCCGCGCCAGCACCTCCCAGTCCACGAAGGTGTTCGGCTGGGTCTCCACCACACCCGGGCGGTGCCGGGCGAACAGCGGGCCGATCACCGCCGGGTCCGCGTCCACGGCGACCAGCAGCGGATTGCCGTAGGAGATCCCGAGGTTGAGGGCGCTGTAGAAGCGGGCGTGCACGAAGCTGACGCACAGCGCCACCGACTCCCGCTTCCACGTCCGCGACGCCACCACCTTCTGCAACCGCAGCCGCTGCCACAGCGCGCTCGGCGTCTGCACGACCAGTTTCGGCAGGCCGGTGGTGCCCGAGGTGTGGCTGATGAACGCCGGCTCGTGCGGGCCCACCACCTTCACGCCGTTCAGCGGCACCGGCGCGTGGTCCCGCAGCGCCTCCACGTCCGGTCCCTCGTGCCCCGGGCCCGGAACGCCCGCGGTCAGCAGGACCCGGCGGGCCGCCGACGGATCGACGCCCGAGGTGGTGAGGTGATCGGCGTCGATCAGCAGCCAGGGCCGCTCCAGGCGTTCCAGCAGCCGCGTCGCCGTCACCCCGTCCAGCGTCGGGGACAGCAGCGCGGGCACCGCGCCGATCCGCTGCGCGGCGGCGGCCAGCAGGGCGATGTCGAAGTTGTTCGTCTTGTAGACCGCCACCCGTTCGCCGCGGCGCACCCCGGCCGCCCGCAGCCGCCCGGCCAGTTCGCGCACCAGCCCGGCGAGGCCGGCCACCGTCCAGCGGGTGCCGCCGTCCGGCGCCACCTGGAGGGGCACGTCCAGCACGACCGGCGCGGAGCCGTGCGCGGCTGCCGCCCTGTCAAACATCAAGCCGATGTAGAAGCCCTTGTCCCTGGGCACGTCGCCAGCTCCCCTCGGGTCCTGCGCCATGGACCACCGAGTCTTGGCCGGATCCGGGCGCCGACCGGGCCCGCTGGCAGCTTGCTGACGCGATCTCCGTTCGCGGTGACAGGTGGTTGCCAGGGGGCCGGTGGGGCGGGAGGGGCTTGCCTACGGTCGTCGCGGAAACGGACACAGGGCATCGGAGACCGGACGGGACCGGACGGGACCGGACGAGACCGGACGAGACCGGACAACGGTCCGGCGAGACCGGGTGCGCCGGCGCAACCAGTCACACCAGTGGAACCAGGTATGCCGGCGAACGAACCGAAGCGACAGCGAAGGAGAACACCGGTGGAGGACCAGCCGCGGGCGCCCCTGCCGCCCGGAGGAGGCGAGCTGCTGGCCGAGGTGGAGGCGGCGGAGGCCGCGCTCGACGCGGCGGCCCGCGGCCCGGAGGCGCCTGCGGCCCGCACGGGGGACCCGGGCGCGTACGGCGGCCCGCACGGGGGAGGGGCCGCCGACCGCGAGGGGGCCGGGGACGGCGGGGAAGCCGGGGAACAGGCCCGCCTGCTCGCCCACTTCGAGGCCGTCATCGCCGCCGACCAGAAGATCGAACCCCGCGACTGGATGCCCGACGCCTACCGCAAGACGCTGATCCGGCAGCTCGCCCAGCACGCGCACTCCGAGATCGTCGGCATGCAGCCCGAGGCGAACTGGCTCACCCGTGCCCCCTCTCTGGCCCGCAAGTCCTACCTGCTGGCCAAGGTCCAGGACGAGGCCGGGCACGGCCTGTACCTCTACGCCGCCGCCGAGACGCTCGGCGTCCACCGCGCCGACCTGCTGGACGCCCTGCACGAGGGCCGCCAGCGCTACCTGTCCTTCATCAACTACCCGACGCTGACCTGGGCCGACACCGGAGCGCTGGCCTGGCTGACGGACGGCGCGGCCATCGTCAACCAGGTCCCGCTGTGCCGTTCCTCCTACGGCCCCTACGCGCGGGCGATGGTGCGGGTGTGCAAGGAGGAGTCCTTCCACCACCGGCAGGGCTTCGACGCCCTGTGGGCCCTGACCCACGGCACCGACGCCCAGCGCCGCATGGCCCAGGAGGCGGTGGACCGCTGGTGGTACCCGGCCCTGGCGATGTTCGGGCCGCCGCACCACGTGTCCGTCCACTCCGAACAGTCGATGGCCTGGCGCGTCAAGCGGTTCACCAATGACGAGCTGCGCCAGCGCTTCGTGGACATCTGCGTCCCCCAGGCCGAGATCCTGGGCGTCACCCTGCCCGACCCCGCCCTGCGCTGGAACGAGGAACGCGGCCACCACGACTTCACCCCGCCGGACTTCGACGAACTCGCCCAGGTGATCAAGGGCAACGGGCCCTGCAACCGGCAGCGCGTCGCGCACCGCCGCCGCGCCCACGAGGAGGGCGCCTGGGTCCGCGAGGCCGCGGCGGCCCACGCGGCCAAACGGCAGGCGGCGCACGCCGCGTCACACGGAACCTCACACCGGACGTCACACAACGAGGAGCAGGAGACGCACAAGGAACCAAAGAAACAAAAAGAACAAGAGAGCCACCAAAAACAGAAAGAGGAGCAGGCGGCATGAGCGACGCACCCGGACCGGACGCGCGGCGGGACTGGCCCCTGTGGGAGGTGTTCGTCCGGGCCCGGCGCGGCCTGGCGCACACCCACGCCGGCAGCCTGCACGCCCCGGACGCGCACATGGCGCTGCGCAACGCCCGCGACCTCTACACCCGGCGCGGCGAAGGCGTCTCGCTGTGGGTGGTGCCCGCCGACGCGGTCACCGCCTCCAGCCCCGACGAGAAGGACCCCTTCTTCGACCCCGCCGCCGACAAGACCTACCGGCACCCCACCTTCTTCACCCTCCCGGAAGGAGCCGAGCACCTGTGACGACGCTCCGCACCGAGACCGGGGCCGTGGACGTGGAGGCGGCGTTCGCCTACCCCCTGCGGCTCGGCGACGACGCGCTGATCGCCGCCCAGCGCACCATCCAGTGGTGCACCCGCGCCCCCCAGCTCGAAGAGGACGTGGCCCTCGCCAACATCGCCCTGGACCTGCTCGGCCAGGCCCGCGCCCTGCTGGCGCACGCCGGCGAGCTGGAGGGCCGGGGCCGCGACGCGGACGCGCTGGCGTTCCTGCGCGACGAGGGGGAGTTCGGCAACGTCCAGCTCGTGGAGCTGGACAACGGGGACTTCGCCGTCTCGATGGCCAAACTCCTCTTCTTCGCCACCTATCAGGAACTCCTCTACGGCGAACTGACCGCCTCCCGCGACCGCACCCTCGCCGCCCTCGCCGCCAAGGCGGTCAAGGAGAGCGTCTACCACGCCGACCACGCCGCCTCGTGGGTGGTGCGCCTCGGCGACGGCACCGAGGAGTCCCACCGCCGCATGCGGGACGCCGTCGCCCTCGTCTGGCCCTACACGCACGCCCTGTTCGTCCCGGACGCGATCGACGAGGCCGCGTCGGCGCGCGGCACCGGCCCCGACCCGGCCACCCTGCGCGCCCCCTGGCTCCAGCGCGTCCAACGGACCCTGGCGGAGGCGATGCTGACCCTCCCCGACGACGACTGGACGCCCGCCGGCGGACGCCAGGGCCTGCACACCGAGGCGTTCGGCCCGCTGCTCGCCGAGATGCAGTCGCTGCACCGGGCCCACCCCGGAGCCCGCTGGTGAGCGCGCCGGAGGCGAGCGACACCCCCGGCGCCGGAAGCCAGGGCGGGGTTACCGGTGACGTCCGCCTGCGCGAGGTCCTCGCCGCCGTCCGGGACCCGGAGATCCGCGTCCTGTCCATTGAGGAGCTCGGCATCCTGCGCGCGGCCCGGGTCGCACCGGACGGCGCGGCGCACGTCACCATCACCCCCACCTACGTCGGCTGCCCCGCCATGGACGCCATCCGCGCCGACATCCGCACCGCCGTACGGGACGCCGGGTATCCGGGCGTGCGGATCGACACCGTGTGGTCCCCGGCGTGGACCACGGGCTGGATCGGCGACGCCGCCCGCGCCAAGCTCCGCGCGGCGGGCATCGCGCCCCCGGGCGGCGCCCACCGGCCCACCGGGACGGCCCCGCCCGAAGGCGCCCGCCTGCTTCCGCTGGCCGTGGACCGGCCCGGATGTCCGCGCTGCGGCGCCGCCGACACCACCGAGCTGACCCGCTTCGGCTCCACCGCCTGCAAGGCGCTGTGGCGCTGCCGGGCCTGCGGCGAACCCTTCGACCACTTCAAGGAGCACGGATGACCGCCCCCACGGCCACCGCCGAGGCGCCCGCCCGGCGCGGCTTCCACCCGCTGCCGGTCACCGCCGTCACCCCGGCCGCCCAGGACGGCAGCGCGGTCACCGTCACCTTCCACGTGCCCGAACGGCTGCGGGAGACCTTCGCCTTCTCACCCGGCCAGTACGTCACCGTGCGCGCCCGACCCGACGGCACGGAGGTCCGCCGCCCCTACTCGGTGTGCTCCCCGCCCGGCGCGCTGCGCGCGGACGGCACGCTGCGGATCGGCGTCCGCACCGTCGAGGGCGGGCGGTTCTCCCCGTACGCGGCCCGCGAACTCGCGGCCGGCGACGCCCTCGACGTCCTCCCGCCAGAAGGCCGCTTCACCACCCGGCTGGACCCGCTCCGCCGTCGCCGCTACGCCGCGCTCGCGGCGGGCTCCGGCATCACGCCCGTCCTGTCCCTGGTGGCCGCCGCGCTGGACACCGAGCCCGCCGCCGCGTTCACCGTGCTGTACGGCAACCGCTGCGCCGCCTCCGCGATGTTCACCGAGGAACTCGCCGACCTGAAGGACCGGTACGGCCGGCGGCTCCAGCTCCTGCGCCTCTTCTCCCGCGAGACGCACCGGATCGGCCTGGCGGGGAAGCGGCCCGACCCCGAGACGCTGCGCACCCTCCTCGCCGGACCGCTGGCCGCCGACCTGATCGACGAGTGGTTCCTGTGCGGCCCCCTCGCCATGGTGCGCGGCGCCCGGGACCTGCTGACGGAACGGGGCGTGCCCGCCGCGGCCGTGCACACCGAACTGTTCCGCGCCGAGGACGACCCGGGGGACGGCGCACGGACCGCGGAGACGGCCCCGCACCCCGGTTCGTCCGGCGAGGGCGCCGAGGTGACGGTCCGGTACGGCGGCCGGTCCACCACCCTGCGCGCGGAACCGGGCCAGACGCTCCTGGACGCCGCCCTGTCCCACCACCCCGAGCTGCCCTTCTCCTGCCGCAACGGCGTGTGCGCCACCTGCCGGGCCCGCGTCGTGGACGGCCGGGCCGAGATGACCCGCAACTGGACCCTGACCGAGGAGGAACGCGCCGCCGACTACGTCCTGACCTGCCAGGCGACCCCCGTCACGAAGACGGTGGGCCTCGACTTCGACGTGGTGTGAACGTGTCCGGCGGGCGCGCGGGGGAGGGCCGCCGTGCACGCGGGGGCGGACGGGTGGGCACGCCCACCTGCCGGGACCGCCCGGCATACCCGTCCGCCCGGACTGCCCCTCGCCCTCTCAGCCGCCCGGATCGCCCGGCGCCCCCACCCGCTACGCCCGCCGCCTCACGGCACCGCCAACCGCCCCTGCGCCGCGCGCAACCCCGCCTGGAAGCGCGACCGAGCCCGCAGCATGCGCATGAGGTCGGCCACGTGCCGCCGGTAGGTGCGCACCGAGCACCCCAGTTCCCGGGCGGCGGCCTCGTCCGTCCAGCCGGTGCCGAGGAGTTCGAGCACCCGGGGGAGCGTGCCGCCGCCCTCCTCGGCCTCGCGCAGCGCGTCGGTGCCCAGTTCCGCCAGCCATCCGGCGTCCGGGGACTGCGCCCACACGGCGTCGATCAGCGTTTCCAGGCTGTGGACGAGGATCCGGTCCCGGACGACGGCCGGCGCGCCGCGCGCACCGGGCGCGCAGAGCACGGCCACCGTCCCGTCGATCACCACGGCCTCGGGGAGCCCGAGCGACGCGGCCCGCACGTCCGCCCCGGCCGCGGTGCAGCGCTTGAGGAGCCCGCGCCCCTCCTCGTCCGCGAGCAGCGCGCGGGGCACGACCAGCCGCAGGGGCCCGGGGCCGTCCAGCAGCGCGGCGTGCAGCGCCTCGACCGCCGGCGGGCGGCCGTCCGCCATGAGGGGCGACAGGCTGATCCGGGCCCGTACCGACCGCCGCCGGACCCATGGGACGAGCCGGCGCACGGCCGCCCCGCCGTCCTCCGGGACGGCGGGACCGGTACCCGGGGCCGCGGCGGCCGGACCGTGTTCGTCGCCGTCCAGCGCGCGGGCGATCTCCCGGAGACGGGTGGCGTGGTAGAGCAGGGCCCGGACCGGGTCCTGGGGGGTGCGCGGGTCCGCGGCCATCGGCGGGTGGGAGGCCATCGGCGCATGAGGTTCCGCGGTGGTCCGGGTGTGCGTGCCGGCGGTCATCACGACGCCGCTCCCCGCCCGCGCGCGGCGGCCGGTCCGGCGCCGCCGACGGTGAGGCAGGCGCAGGACGAGGAGGACGGGACGGGCTCGGTCCACGGCGGACGGCAGGGCGCGCGCCGGGCCCCCGTCGCGCACCGTTCCCAGGAGTGTCCCGTGTTCGTGGCGGTGGCCGGGGCCGGTGCGGTGCTCTCCACGTGGGCGGCGAAGCGTTCCCACTGCCGGGCGCATTCGCGGGCCAGCGCCGCGACCGCCCGCGCGCGGTGCGCGGGCACCGACCGGGCTGCCCGCTCCCACCGTCCCCGGTCCGTGACGTGCGGGTCCATCATGCGCAGCAGCGTCCGCCCGGCCTCCGTGAGCCGTATCGACGGATCGCGGCACAGGCTGCGGAAGGCGGCCGACGCGTCGAACCCGTCCCCGCCTGCGGCCCGGACGGAGGCCGCCGGGGCCACCGCCGCACCGGAGGCGCCCGTACCGGCCGCCGGGTCCGCCTCCGGCTCCAGGCTCGATTCCGGAACGGACGCCCGGGCCGCGGCGGTCCGCCGCCCCCCGGAGGAGGCCGGGGAGACCGCCGACCGCGCGACCGCGACCAGCTCGCCCGCCCGCTGCCGCGGCGGCACGATGTCCTCACCGCGGCTGAGCCGGGCCCGCACGTCCCGGACCGTGCCCGGCGAGATGCCCGCCATCCGCGCGATCACCCGCAGCGACGCCTCGGGGAACTCCACGATCAACCGGCCCGCGAGCCGCCGCCCTTCGGCGCTGCTCAGCGGCCGGGCCCGGCCGTCCCGGCCGATCCGCGCGCTCATCCCCGCCGGACCCCGCCCGGTCTTCTGCCGCTGCGCCGCCACGGTCTTGGCGGAGAGACCGGTGGCCGACGCGATCGCCCGGTCCGACCACTGCGGGTGCGAGCGCAGGATCCGTACCGCCGCCGCCGTGCGCTCCGGCAGGGACAGCGGCAGACCGTGCCGCACGTTGCTCTCGACGGCGAGGACGAACGCGTCCTCGGCGGCCCCTTCGAAGAACCGGGCGTCGATCTCCGCCTGTCCGCGCAGCCGCGCGGCGTGCACACGGTGCGTTCCGTCGACGATCCGCATCGTGGCCCGGTGGACGATGATCGGCGGCAGTTCCGCGCCGGTGTCCGCCAGCAGCCGTGCGTACTCGGGGCTTTCCGTCTGATGGCGGGGGGAGTCGGAGGGAAGGAGCGCGGCGACCGGCAGACGGTGCACTTCGGACAGCCCCACGGCCCCCCGCACGCTCGCGCCGCCGGTCCCGTCCGTACGCGGCCGACCGCCGCCGTGCTGTCTGACACTGCTGAGAGCCATCTTGTCGAGTCCCTCCCCGTACAGCTGTCGCCGAGCATCGACGCAGCGAGAATCTTGACAGTCCATGGGGTGCCCCGCTGTGCGACTGGTGAGTTTCCTCAGTTGCACGCCACGCCCGGCCACTGACCCGTACGGGCCCGTCCCGGGCCGCGTCCCCCTTCCCTCTCGCGCCGCGCGGCAACACGGCGACCGCACCGCAGAAGATCTAGGTTCCCGGGGGTCTGTCAAGCACAAAGTGCCAGTTCACCCCGCACACCCCAGCCACCCCGCCGCGAAAACCCGGGCCCCTCGCACCGCCCTTCCCGCGCCCGGTCCGCCCGCCCCGCCACAGCCGTCCATCGCCCCACCTGGCACGACCGTCCGCCTGTCTCATCTTCCGAGACACACCGCCGTCTCGCCTGTCAAGACCGGAGCCCGTCGTTCCTCATACACCGGCTGTGCAGCCTGTGACGCCGATGGCTGCTCGGTGGGCGCGGCCGTGTGACGCGGACGGCTGCTCGGTGGGCGCGGCCGTGTGACGCGGACGGCTGCTCGGTGGGCGCGGCCGTGTGACGCGGACGGCTGCTCGGTCGGCGCGGCCGTGTGACGCCGATGGCCGCTCGGTCCGCGCGCCGTTTGATGTCGACGGCTGCTCGGTCCGCGCGCCGTTTGATGTCGACCGGCGTTCAGCCCGCGCGACCGAGCAGCACCGACAACCGGTCGTAGGCGTGCTCCCAACTCCACGCGTCCCGCACCCACGCGCGCCCCTTGGCGCCCATCTCGCGGGCGGCATCCGGGTCGCGCAGCAACTGGATCAGCCGCCGCGCGACGTCCTCGGGACGGCGGCCGTCCACCACGAACCCGGTCTCGCCGTCCCGCACGGTGTCGGGCGCCCCGCCCGAGTCGCCCACCACGACCGGCAACCCGGCCGCGGCGGCCTCCAGGAAGACGATGCCGAGCCCCTCCACCTCCAGCCCCAGCCGCCGCGTCCGGCACGGCATCGCGAACACGTCCGCGTCGGCGTAGACGCCGGGCATGTCGGCGTGCGCCACCCCGCCTTCCATCAGGACGGCGTCGGCGACGCCGTGAGCGGCGGCCAGTTCCCGCAGGCCGGGCGCGTACGGCCCGTCACCGACCAGGCGCAGCACGGCCCCCGGCAGCGCCCGGATGAGCGCGTCCTGCCCCTTGCGCGGAACGAGACGGGCGGCGCAGAGGATGATCGGGGGCCGCCGCCCTGGTCCCGGCCGGGCCCGGGGCGGAACGCGGCGGCGTCCACGCCCGGCGCCAGGCGCACCATCCGCCCCGCCACCCGCGGCCCGAGCGCGGCGGCGAGCGGTCCGCGG
>NZ_JBEXNM010000070.1:0-45764 GCF_040611095.1 Streptomyces sp. NPDC003077
TGCGTGCGCCCCGCCCCCGCGCGCACACACACCACCCCCCTCCCCCGCGCGGCCCCGGCCCCCGGGGGGCCCCGCCCCCCCCCGGCGCTCGCCTCCGTCACCGCCATCCTGGCGCGGGCTTTCGACGGTGCCGCTCGCGCCAAGGCGTTCGGCCTCTTCGGTACGTTCCTGGGCGCGGGCCTCGCGTTCGGGCCGGCGTTCGGCGGCGCCCTGGTCAATCTGTGGGGCTGGCGCTCGGTCTTCCTCGTGCTGGCCGCCGTCTCCGCGCTCGTCCTGCTGAGCACCCCACTGCTGCCCCGTTCCGAACCTCACAAGGGGCCGCGCTTCGACTGGTCCGGCAGCCTGGCCTTCGGCTTCGGCGTCGCGCTGTTCGTCCTCGCGCTGGTGGAGGGGCCGGGCCGGGGCTGGACCGACCCGGTGGTGCTCGCGGCGGCGGCCGGGTGCCTGGCGCTGATGGTGGTGTTCGTGGTGGTGGAGCGCCGCACCCAGCACCCGATGTTCGACCTGGGCCTGTTCGCCCGGCCGCGGTTCCTCGCCGTCTGCGTGGTGCCGCTGGTGCTGGCCTTCAGCTTCGTCGCCGTGGTCATCGTGCTCCCGCCGTACCTGACGTCCACCAGTGGCATGTCGGCGCTGCGCATCGGCGTCGTCCTGCTGCTGCTGACCGGCCCGTCGCTCGTGATGCCCGCCCTCACCGGCCTGGTCGCGCAGAAGGTCTCCCAGCGGACCCTGTTCGTCGTGCTGCTGGCCTGCTCCGCGGCCGGCGCCGCCGGGCTGACCCTGGTGGAACCGGGTGCCTCGGCCGCCGCGCAGGCCGGACCGCTGTTGCTGCTGGGCATCGGCTACGGCATGTCGCTGGGCATCCTGGACGGCGCGGCGGTCTCGGCCGTCGAGCCGGAGCGGATGGGCATGGCGGCGGGCATGTTCAACACCGTCCGCCTGGCCTCCGACACGATCTCCATGGCAGGTCTGGGAACCCTCGTCACGGCGTTCACCAAGAGCGTCCTCGACAGCGACGCGGTCTCCGCCTACCCGGGCGGCGGCGACGAGCTGACGTCCCGCGCGCTCCAGGGCGGACTGACGGAGGCCGTCGGGACACTGCCGGCCGGCGAAGTGCGGGACCGGGTCGCGGGCGCGATGGCCGACGCGTACGCCAACGGTCTGCACACCACGATGTGGATCGTCGCGGCTGCCTGCGCGGTCAGCGCCGTCGCCGTGGGCGGCCTGCTGTCCCGGACACGGACGGGCGCGGACGAGTACGCCGGAACCGCCGACGACTCGGCGACCTCGCCCGAGCCCGCGGCCCCGCGCTGAGAGGCAGCCATGGGCCGGGCCACGCTCGGGCTCATCGATGTTCTGCCAGGCGGCGGCGACACCGCACGGCCATTACTTCGTCCCCTGTCGTATGCGAGACTATTGCCATGGCGAACAGGACGGAGACGGTCGCCGCAGGCCGGCTCGGGCACACGATCAAGAGGGCGGAGCAGGCCCTCATCGCACGCAAGACCCAGGCGCTGCGGGAATTCGATCTGACGGTGCCGCAGTATTCGGTCCTGCTCCTGCTGTCGGTCTCCGATGGCATGTCCGCGGCCCAGCTCGCACGGGAGTGCATGGTCACACCCCAGACGATGGCCACGGTGCTGACCAACCTGGAGAAGGCCGGCCTGGTGGAGCGCGAGCCTTCGGAGCTCCACCAGAAGGTCGTGGTCAACCGCGCGACCCGCGCGGGCCGCGGCATCGCCAAGAAGGCGGACAAGGCGGCCCTCCGGGTCGAGGGCGCGCTGAGCGCCGAGTTCGCGCCGGAGGAACTGGCCCACTTCGAGGAATATCTGGAGCGGGCGATCACCGTTCTGAATTCGCTGGACTGAAATCGCCGGACCGTTTCCGGCGGACCGATTGCAAATCGATTCCGCCGGAGCGATTCTGCCGAACTGAATTCGTTCCTTTTCCCGCCGGAATTTGCGGGGACATTTCTCTGGCATAACCACCGCCGCGGGGGCTCACCGGGGTTCACCGGGGGTTCCGCGCCCACCGCGTCGCGCAGCGGGCATCCCGCACCATCGCACAGCGCCGCGCGGCATGATGCCGCGCGGCTCGACCTGCTGCGACGGTCGGGCTCTGGCGTGGGCCTTCCCGAGTCACAGGCGCCGCGTTGGGTACTTGTGGCCGGTAACGCGGGCATTCAAGCTGTGACGGGCCCGGTCCGTGGGAAACCGGCAGGAGCTTGAGGGGTGGGCGTGGCGCGGATGGAACCTGTCGCCGCCGCTCGCGGATTCGCGCACCATTCTTTTCCCGTCTTTTCCCGACGCTTTCACCGTGATCGTGGGCGGGAGCGCGCTCACCGAACGACGTACGTCGACGTCCGATCTGGACATGGTCGTGGTGACCGGGCCTCGGGAGGCCCCCTGTCGCCACTCGTTGCGCTGGGCGGGGTGGCCGGTGGAAGTACTGGTCCACGATGAACGGACACCGGCCGCCTACTGCGACGACAACCTGGCCCGCCGCTGGCCCGGTATTCCCTAGCTGATCGCCGAAAGAACGATCGTGAGTGACCGCGGCGGGCTGGGCGAAGGACTCCAGGCCGAGATGCGTATCCGGCTGGCCGAAGGCCCGTCCGCCGCGAGCCCGGCCGAACTGGAGGCCCATCGTTACGAACTCACCGGCCTGCTCGACGACCTGCTCGACGACCTGGCGGGGGCCGAAGACCCGGCCGAGCTCGTCTTCATCGCCTGCCGGGTCCTGACCAGGACCGCCCAGCCGGCCCTACTGGCCGGACGGCATTGGCAGGGCAGCGGGAAATGGCTGCTGCGCGAACTGCGCGACCATGACGCGGAGCTGGCCGATCGCCTGACCCAGGCTCTGCCCGTGCCCGCACGGCTCGCCGCTGTGGCTCACGAGGTACTCGACGGCGCGGGCGGCAGGTTGTGGGACGGTTACCGGGTGACCGATCCGCGCGATCCGTGAAGCCAAGGGCCCGGGGACCGACATCGGCCCGACATCGGCCTGGCGGCTGCCTGGGATCGGCCTGGCGCCTACCTGGCATCGAGCTCGCTCGGGAAGAGCCGCACCCGTCAGGCTTCGCGCCCCGCCGGGTGCCAGAACGCGAGGAGGGTGTCCGCCGCGGCGTGCAGGTCCCGGGCGGGCGTGCCGTCGCATGCCTGCGTCGAGGCGCCGAGCAGGAAGGCGTAGATCATGGACGTGATGCCGTCCACGTCGGTGTCCTCGGCGAGTTCGCCCGCCGCGATGCCGCGCAGGACGCACGCCCTGACGCGGGCCCGGCTCGCCGCGCGCCGTGCCGCCACGATCCGTCGCGCCGCGGGATCGCCGCCGTCCTCCGGGGCCTGGACGGTGCCCGACAGGGCGATGAGGCACCCGAGGGGGTGGGAGGGGTCGGTCTGCATGTCGATGGAGCCGTGCAGCATCCGGGCGATGGCCTCACGGGGGCTCAGGGCCTCGTCGTCGATGACGTCGGTGACGCTGCCGGGCCCGGCCATGTAGTGGTCCACCGCCCGCTCGAACAGTCCCTCCTTCGAACCGAACGCGCCATACAGGCTCGCCGACGAGAGCCCGGTGGCCTCCCGGAGCTGGGCCATGGAGGTCGCGTCATAACCTCGTTCCCAGAACAGCCGCATCGCGGCTTCCAGGACCACCGCCATGTCGAAGGCGCGGGGACGGCCGGCGGGGGGCATGGTGGCTCTCCTCCCTATCGGAACGATTGGTCCAGTTTATTGCGGAGTGAGCATACCGTGCCGTCCGCCGGGCGAGCGGTCCGTGATGGCCGGAGGTCAGGTGGTGGCCCTCGCCTCGTCCGCCGTGTGTGCTTTCGCGCGTTCCCGTCCGGCCGAGGTGGCGCCGCCCGCGCGGGCGGGCAGCGCGTTCCCGGGCCGGAAACGGCCGGCTGGAGGGTGCGGCCGTGGACCGCACCCTCCATGGGCTGGGAATTCCGTACGGCCTGCGAGATCCATACGCCCTGAAACCGAGCGATGGACGGCCCGCGAGCCCTACCCCGCCACGGGCCCTATCTCGCCACGAGCGCTACACGACCCCGGAAAGGGCCTCGAAGTCGGCTTGGGAAAGCTCGATCTCGGCGCCCCGCATGTTCTCCTCCAGGTGCGCCACGGACGAGGTTCCCGGGATCGGCAGCATGGCCGGGGAACGCTTCAGCAGCCACGCCAGGGCGAGTTGCGACGGGGTCGCACCGTGCTGCCGGGCCAGCGCGGACAGCGGGCCGTCCTCCTGCGCCAGTTTCCCGGTGGCCAGCGGGTACCAGGGGACGAAGCCGATGCCGTGCTCCGTGGCGTAGTCCAGCAGCGGTTCGGCGGTGCGATCGGCCAGGTTGAACCGGTTCTGCACCGAAACGATCTCCACCATCCCCCTCGCCACCTCGACGTCCTCGATGGACACCTCGGAGAGCCCGATGTGGCGGATCTTCCCTTCCTTCTGCAACTCCCGCAGGACCCCGATCTGCTCCTCTACGGGCACCTTGGGGTCGATGCGGTGCAACTGGAACAGGTCGATACGGTCCAGGCCCAAGAAGCGCAGGCTCATCTCCGCCTGCTGCCGCAGGTACTCGGGCCTGCCGACCGGAAGCCACTGATCGGGCCCCTGGCGGGTGAGCCCGGCCTTGGTCGCGATGACCAGGCCGTCGCGGTAGGGGTGCAGGGCCTTGCGGATGAGGGGTTCGGCGACGGCCGGGCCGTAGGAGTCGGCCGTGTCGATGAAGTTCACGCCGAGCTCCACCGCCCGGCGCAGCACCCGTACGGCCTCGTCAGGGTCCTTCGGGTCGCCCCAGACCCCCGGGCCGGTCAGTTGCATCGAGCCGAAACCGAGACGGGTGACCGTGAGGTCGTTGCCGAGGGGGTAAGCACCCGCTGCCGCGGCGAGCCGCTGGTCGGAATTCATCACACGTCTCCTTGCTTCTTGCTGCTCACGACTTGCTGCTTGCTGCTCATGACTTACTACTCACGACTTACTGCTTACCGCGTTCATGGTTGGACGCACCTGGGGCCTGCGTGCGCGTGGATTGCCAGATCGGCCACAGTTGGCCACATCGGCGTCAGGAAGAGACGTCAGGAGGCGGCGTCAGAGAGGGGCCTCAGTCAGAGGCCTCAGGACGCATCGACGGCATCGGTCCACGGGCGCCAGTGGCCGGAGCCGTCGACGGTTCCCAGCTGCTGATCGGCGAAGTGGACGCCGAAGCCGTAGACCCCGTCCCGGGCGAGGTGGTCCACGAGCCGGCGCCGTGATCGTTCGGCCTCGTCCCGGTCGGTGTCGAGGCACACTTCCCAGTCGGGGTGCCGGACCTGGACCGGTGAGTGCAGGGCGTCGCCGAAGGCCACGACCTCCCGGCCGTCGCCGGTGTCAAGGACCCAGGCGGTGTGCCCGGGGGTGTGACCGGGCAGGGACCACGCGCGGATGCCGTCGGCGATCTCGGTCCCGTCGGTCACGATCACGGCGCGCTCGTCCTGCCCGGCCAGGACCGGACCGCTCCCGGGCGCGACGCTTTCCAACTCGCCCTTCCCCACCATCCACCGCGCCTTCGGGAACAGACTCCGCGGATCCTCGACCGCGTCGGGCCGGGCCCACCCGGTGTGATCGCCGTGGAAGTGGGTGAAGGCGACCATCTCCAGCTCGGCCGGGTCCACCCCGAGGGTCGCCAAGGAAGCGGGCAGGTCCCGCACATGGTCGAAACCGTGCTGAAAGGGCTCCAGCTCCTCGCCCGATATGCGACCGTGCCCGGCGTCGATGAGCAGGCGGGTGCCACCCCTCTCGACGAGCAACGCCCCGCAGCCCATGGACAGATGGCCCGCCCGCGTCATGTGTGCGGGGTGCGCGCTCCAGTCCTCCTCGTCGGAAGAGGGGTAGACCCGGCTCGGGATCATCGCGACGCCCGCGTCGGGGACGTAGCTCAAGGTGAGTTCGCCCAGGGTGCGCGTCCAGATTCCGGGGAGGCGCGAACCCGAGTCGTCGCCGTGCCCGGCGCGGTTCGGTGCGGGGCGCTGCTCTTGCGGTGTCATGATGTCGTGCCTTTCTTCTTGTGGGGGGTGCTGGGGGTGGGGGTTCGAGTAGGGGTGGGTGTTCGGACGGGAGTGGAGGGGGCGCTCACGTTCAGGGGGCGGTTTCAATTCACGGATCACGGATCGGTGATCGCGGAACGGTGATCGGTGATCGGTGATCGGTGCCCCGTCGGCGGATCCGCGGACGGCTACGAACGCACCGGCCTCGCGGACGACGGACGCTCCCATCGGCGCACTGACACGCCACGTCCTCGTCGTCGTCAACGCCCGCCGGATCGTCATCAACGCTCGCCGACCGCCGCACACCCGACCCGGCCGGCCTCCGCACGGCGTGCGCCGACGCGGCCCGCGTCCGCCTGCCGCCCGTCCGACGAGCCGGTGTCCACGGCCGCCGCTGGGGCGGTCAGGGGCTCGGCGGGGCTGGTGTGGGTCAGCTCCAGGATCCAGATCCCGACACCGACCAGCGCGATGACGAGGCCGAGCCCGCAGATGCCCAACCAGCCGACGCGCGGATACAGCGCCGCGGTCAGCGCCGAGGCGACGGTGCTGCCGGCGAACGCGGACACCATGAGGGCCGTCGTCACCCGGCTCCGGGCGTGCGGGGCCCGCCGGTAGAGCACGCTCTGATGGCTGATCAGCAGGGCCTGCTGGGCGAGGTTGAGCGCCACGATGCCGGCGGTCAGCGCTATCAGGCCGCCCATGTGGTCCACTCCGGCGATGGCGAGCACGGGCCAGCTGACCGTCAGCGCCATCAGCCCGCCCGTGGTCACCTGACGGCCTCGTCCGCGATCGGCGAGCCGCCCGGCCGCCACCGCGGCAGCGGCTCCCGCCACCCCGACCAGTCCGAACAGCCCGATGACTGCGGGGCCGAACCCGTACGGCTCCTCGGCCAGCAGGAACGACGAGGCGGTCCACAAGATGGTGAAGCAGCCCATGCCGACCGCGGCCAGCGCCATCCGCCGGCGCAGCAACGCTTCGGTGCGCACCAGCGCCACGACCGAGCGCAGCAGTTCGGGATAGGTGGTGTTCTCCGACGGCGGGACGGGGCGCAGCACCAGGCGCAGGACGATCGCGAGCGCCGCCATCAGCACCGCGGCGAAGACGAACGCCAGGTGCCAGTCACCGACCTGGGCGAGCAGCCCGGCAACGGTGCGCGCGAGCATGATGCCGATCAGCAGTCCTGCCATCACCGTGCCCACCACCGACCCGCGCTGGTGACCCGGCGCCAGTGACGCGGCCAGGGGCACCACGATCTGCGCCACCGCGGAGGTCGCCCCGACGACCGCGATCGCGGCGAGCAGAGCCCCCAGCGACGGGGAGACGGCCGCGCCGAGGAGGGCGACGGCGCTCAGGCCGAGCAGCACACTCGCCAGTCGGCGCCGTTCGCGCACATCCCCCAACGGCACTACCAGCGCCAGCGCCAGCGCGTAACCGACCTGAGAGACGGTCACCACCAGGCCGCTCGCGCCCTGGGACACCCCGAACGCCTTCGCGATGACCGGCAGCAGCGGCTGGGCGTAGTAGATGTTCGCCACCGCCGCGCCACACACCACGGCCAGCAGCAGCACCGTCGCCCGCCGCAGGGCCGGTTGGCCGGCGTCGGACTCGTCCTCGGCCGCCGCGGGTTCGTCCACGGAGGCCGTAGGCACGGCGGGAGGGCGTGCCGTGCCGCCCGCCGTGAATTCTGGATCGTTCATGCCGTAATCCTTGCCGCGGCCCGATCGAGCGGTCAAGCAATTTCAGATCGATCAATCCGAAAGTGAGAAAGGCCACTCCACGAAGCCCGCCCTGATGGAGCACCGGCCCGCGCGTCGCATGAGGTTCGCCCCGTGAACTTCGCGGGTGCGACCGACGCGTTGGGCGATACCTCCCTGGCCGTGGCGCGGGCTCAGGGAAGCAACGCGAGCGGAGAGGTGGTTGCCGGAAGGCATCGCATCGCCACGTCGGCCGAGCCGAGGAGACTCCGGCCGGCTGCCGGTGCCAGAGTCGCGGCGTTCGGCGCCTTCGTCTCCCGGGCCGGCCGTCTTACGCCTACGGGGCAGGCGGTCTTGACGGGGTCAGACACGACGAGGAGAGTCCCGCAATCGGCTGCAATCCGTTCGACGGCGGGAGAGAGCAGGCATGAAGTTGCGATTCCTCGGGATCATCCCGAACACTCCGGACACCGATTCGCCACGATCTGGCTGGACGAGGACAGCGGAGACCTGCTGATCCAGTCGTACCGGGCTTCCGATGAAGAGGTGAAGTCCTGCCAGGAGATCGGCTCCGTTCCCGGGCACAGCACAGAGGTACCCGATCACGAAGTGATCATCCGATTGCCCGAGGTCATCCAATTGGTGAATTCGGCCTTCGAGGCGGTTTGGGAGCGAGCTACGCCTCACGAGGAGTACGAACCGGTCTATTGAGCCATGGCCCAATCGACATCGTCCAGCGTCCAGCAAGCCCGGCAACTCCTTGCCGACCGCCTGCGTGAACTGTTCAAGGACGCCGGCCTTGAGGGTAAAGACCTTGCTGCCCTGTGCGGCTGGCACCCGTCCAAGGTGTCTCGAATTTCGACAGCGAAGACGCAACCTAGCGAGGACGACATTCGCGCGTGGTGCCGAGCGTGCGACGCCGATGATCAGGCAGAGGACCTTATTGCCTCTCTACGGGACGTCGAGGGCATGTGGGTGTCCTGGCGCCGGATGGAGCGCTCGGGGCTACGACGGGCGCAGAAAGCCCGCCTCCCGCTGTATGAGCGCACCCGCTGGTTCCGCGCCTATTCGCCGGGCCTGTTCCCCGGCCTGCTCCAGACCTTCGGCTATACCGAGGACGTATTGCGCGCCGTCCAGCGGAGACGGGTTGCCGTCGATGATGTGGCCGACGCCGTGGCCGCCCGCATGGAACGTCAGAGTGTGCTCCACGAAGGGCAACGATGCTTTGCATTTCTCGTGGAAGAGGGCGTGTTGGGCAACGCTGAGACACAGGCCGAGCAGCTTGACCATCTGATGGTTGTCGGCGCGCTCCCCAACGTCAGCGTGGGAGTGATCCCGGTTCGGCTCGGGCGGGAACGCATGCCGGTCGAAGGGTTCTGGATCTTCGACAAGGCACAGGTCAACGTCGAACTCGTGTCGGGCTACCTCACGCTGACGCAGCCCAGCGAGGTGGCGGCGTATGCCGAGACGTTCTCCACGCTGGCCGGCATGGCCGTCTTCGGGGACAAGGCGCGTGCGCTGCTGGACAAGGCACGTAACTCTCTCGCGTAATCGGCTCGCAATCACGTGCAATCGACTCTTCGCCGAAGTCCTGCCGTTCCTAGCGTTGTGGCCGTACGGACGACGCAAAGGGGACGGGCATGGCTGAACCCACGAGATACAGCACAGCACCGGTCGAGCTCCCGGATTGGACACAGGAGTTGCAACCAACCCCTGTGCCCGGGTGCAAGGCCTGCGCCGAACTGGCGAAGGTCCGGGAATGGGCGCGTGCGGGCCGGGATCAGACCACAATCACGGACGCGAATGTATTGATGCGACGGCACCCCAAGGGCCACTGATGGTGAGCGAGAAAGATGTCGCTGCCGGCCGGGCTCGACCTGCGCGCCACCCCCTGAACCACACCCGCATCGCCGCCCCGGTCGCGACGCCGACACCGACACCGATGTCAAAACACGCGCCAACCGCCTGCGGGCCGAGATCACCATGAGAGGCTGCTGCCCGCTGACCAGGTCACCCTGGAACCGGCTCCGGCCTTCCACCACGCCGTCTGAGCCGACGCCCGTGGCCTGGCCGACTGTCTCGTCCGGCTCCTCCGCGACCACCCCACGGCGGCGACTACGCCTGCGCACGCCGTCCTCCCTGACTTCATGGACGACCTCCCCACCCCACCGGTCGCCCGATTCGCTGTGACGCAGACACGGACGGTGATCGGCACGGCACGCGAACGAGCAGGAGCGTGCACTCTTCGGGATCTCCACCGACCGGGTCTGCCTGCTGATCGAGCATGTCTTCCACGATGCTGACGACGATGTGCCGCGTCACACGGTGACCGTCGCCACAGCGGCCACCCCCGTGTCATCCGCTACGAGCCGAGGCCCGAAGACCCGGCACGAGGAGACCCGGCACGACGCGAGGAGGCGGGGCGGTCGAGCCAGGCAAGCACAAGGGCCGCCCGGTTTCCCGGGCGGCCCTTCTCCGAGGTCTGAACCCTGGGGTATGGCCTGCCCTCTTTCGAGGGCTACCAGGGACGATTCCAGGGTCTTCGCGGACCAGTGTACCTACGGTTGCCCACCATGCACAGCACGCCGCCCCACAGCATCAAGCCGCCCGATGACGCCATCATCGAGCTGATCAGCCCCGACCGGCTGAACCCCTACCTGACCGCGTGCGGCGGCGACACCGCCGCCGCGCTGGTGCTGTACCGATGGAACAGCGATCTTGCCGCGGCGTTCTTCGAACCGCTGGGCCACCTGGAGATCATGCTGCGCAACGCGCTCGATGCCCGGCTCGTCGCCCGCCAGCAGCGTCGGGGTCGCACCGCCGAGTGGTACACCGACCCGGCGGTCCCGCTCAGCGGCAAGGCCCGCGGCGACATTGTCCAAGCCCGGCAGCGCGCCAGCGGGAGCGGCACGGCAACCCCGCGTGGAAAGATCATCGCAGAGCTGAGCTTCGGGTTCTGGCGCTTCCTGCTGGCCCGCCAGTACCGGGCCAGCCTCTGGCCCGACCTGGCCGGCGCCTTCCCCCATGCCCCCGACCGTGCCCTGCGCACGGTGGAAGAGCCGGTCAAGCGCCTGCACCAGTTCCGCAACCGCATCGCCCATCACGAGGGCATCTGGCACCTGCCGCTGGGAGCCCGCCGGGACGACATCCAGACCGTGCTCGGCTTCATGGCGCCGGCCGCCGCGGCCTGGGTCGCCGATGCCTCCCGTGTCGACGACGTCCTCGCCCGCCGCCCCTGACCCACGGGGCACCTCTCACAGCTCGAACTCCAGATGCTCCAGGTCCGTGAACTCCACCTCCAGCCCCTGCGCGCGGCGGCCCGAGTCGCGGAAGTAGACCTCGCCCAGGGCTTCGGCGGTGATCTGGCGTAGCTGGTTTTCGGTGGCGCCGCGTTCCTGGGCGTCGAAGAGGCGTGCGGCGTGATGGGGGGGGAGGGCGAGGGTGAGGTGGCGGAGGCGGGCGTCGTCGGTGGTGCCGGGGGCGGCGGTGAAGCCGAACCGGGCGCGGGTGTCGATCATGATGCCGTCGGTGGTGGCCGCGGCCTTCCGGGCCCGGGCCCGGACCTGCGGTTGCCAGCGCTTGGTGACCTCGCGTTCCATGCGGGCGGCGAGGTCCGGGCGGGGGCTGCGGATCTGGTTCTTCACGTAGCGTTCGACGGTGCGCTGGGTGATGCCGAGCAGTTGGGCGACCTGCTTGGTGCTGCCCTTCATCTGCCGGACCAGGTAGCGCATCCGGGCGCCGGCGGACTTGGGGATCGGGCGGGTGAACGCGTCCTGGACCGCCTTGTCGAGTCCTTCCTCGACCGTGACCATCGCCATCGTCTGGACCCTCCTACTGCCCGTCGTCCCGAGCGGTGACCTCGCCGGTCTTGATGTAGCGGGCCAGGTTCAGGGTCTGGCCGTGCTGCTCGCGCAGCCCTTCGGCCCACAGGGTCGTCTGCGTTCCCTCGTGCTTGACCATCCCGGGGGAGACGCCGAGCCGGAACGACCCCGGCACCGTCTTGCCGTCCGGTCCGTAGGGCAGGACGTCCAGCGGGGAAGGGCCGTCGGCGGGGTAGACGGCGCAGTCGGACAGGACCGCGACCGGGTACCGGCCGGTGGCCGCGGCGAGCTTGAGCATCTTGCGGTGCATGTTGATGCGGGTGCGGGCGATGACGGCCGCGCGGATGTCCGGGCGCCAGGTCGGCCGGGACAGGGCGGGCCAGGGCTGGCCCGGGCGCCAGCCGCCGCCGCGGGGGCGTTCGCGCAGCTTGCCGATGCCGCCCTTGACCGTCGCCTTGATCGCCGAGAGGACGAGGGCCAGTTGCGGGTCGCGGCTCTGATGGCCGTCCATCGCGGCCAGGAACTGCTGGGGCGTCAAACCGCTGGTGACGCCGAGGTCGGCCATCGTGGCGATGTACGCGTCCCGCAGCCGCTGGTACCAGGTGTCCAGGTAGCGGCCGGTCTCGTAGCGCACCCACGCCTCGATGGGCGCGACGGTGTGGCCGAGTTCGATCGCGTACGCCACGGTGGGGGTCGCGTACCAGGCCGGGCCCGTGGGGCGTTCGCCGGTCGGGGTGAAGGGGGAGGGCAAGCGCGGGTCGAGGTCGATGTGGGAGAGGTCGACCAGCCAGGAGCCGGGCAGTTTCGCGTCGAAGACCGGCTGCTTGACGCGCTCCGGTGCGCCGAGGCCGACGATCGCGCCGTTCGCACCGGCGGCGAAGGCCATGTTGACGTCGATGCCGACGACGTACGGGTGCAGGCACTCGGCGTCGGTCAGCGGACGCGCCCAGTCGTAGGCCTCCTCCATCAGCATCTCGTCCGGCCCGCGCTGGTGGAAGCGGGGCAGGTCGGCGAGCAGCGGGTGGCCGTCGGGGGCCTCGGGCGGCGCGCAGGGGGCCGGCTGGGTGCCCAGCGAACCGGGGTTGTGCTCGGAGCGGCGGCGCCCGGTCTCGTCCGGCTCACCGGCCCGGGTCGGCGGGTGGAGGGCAGTCATCAGTTCCAGGCCGGTGACGGCGGTGGAGCCGCGCGGGGTGATCACCCGCGTCGCGTAGGTGCCCAGCACCCGCGCCAGGTCCGCGGGCGCCAGCTCCGCCGCCTCGCCCCAGGTACGAGGGTCCAGCGCGTCCCAGCCCAGGACGCACAGCTGGACGCAGGAGCGCTGGGAACCGGTGGCGGGGCGGTAGATCCGCGCCCACGGGCCGAACCCGCGCCTCGTCAGCTGCCACTCGGCCTTGGCCAGCTGCTTGCAGACCTTGTGGTCCTCCGGCAGCCGGCCCGCCCGGCGCTCCTCGTCCGACAGGCGGGTCGGCAGGCCGTAGCGCGCCGCGGCGGCGTCGGTGAGGACGAGGACCGGGTCGGCGTCCTTGCCGGAGCCGTTCAGGCGCGGCGCGCCGAGCCGCGCCTCGGCCAGCGTCCACTCGATCAGGGCCGGGAGGGACTTGGCGGGCACGTCCAGGACCAGGCCGCCGGTTCCGTAGCCGGTCACGTTCCGGTCGGCGTCGGCGTCCAGCACCAGCAGCGGCCCGTTCTCGAACCGGGCGTCCGTGGAGGGGGCGGCGGCTGGGGTGGGCTGGGTCGTGGCCTTCTTCGCCGCCGGGCGTGGGGATGACGCGGTGGGGCGGGATGAGGCGGTCGGACGGGATGACGCGGTGGGGCGGGCGGCGGGTACCGGGCGTGTCGGGGCGGCGGCCGGGGCAGCGGGGGTGGATGTCGTGGCGCCGGCGGGGCGGGGCACGGTGTGGGGCTCGTGCGTCATGGCCGTCGCCTCGGGCCCCGAGCCCATGGATCGGGGACGCGCGTCCTGCGCCGGTCCGGAGGGCATGGGGTGCGGGGCCGCCACCGGGGCGGGCCCGACGAACGACTCGGGGGCGCGTTCGGCGAACGGCTCGGGGGCGACGCGTCCGGCGAACGGCTCAGGAGCGACGGATCCGGCGAACGGCTCCGGCGCGCGTCCGCCGGACGGCTTGGCGGCGGGCCCGGCGAACGGCTCCGGCACCGATGATGACGACGCGGACGTGGTGGGAGCGGGGGCCGGGGCCGGATACAGCTCGGCGAGCTTGTTCAGCAGCCGCGCGTACGCCTCGCGCTCCGGCGGGCGCGGCTCCGTCTTCCCGTTCTCCCAGCCGGACACCGTCGCCCGGCGCACCTTCAGCGCCCCTGCCACCTGGTCCAGCGTCAGTCCATGCGCCTGCCGCAACCGCTTCCGCTCCGTCGGCGACGGCAGCGGCGACGCGGACGCGATCAGCGCGTCCACCGCCTCGAACAACTCGGACATCACTCACCTCCTGACGCCACTCTATCCCTCCTTATCCCACGAACCGTACGGACCACGGACGCATGACGGACCTCTGGCGTACATATGACGTACATATATCGATCAGAATGCGTTCGTGGCGGGGGAAACCGTGACGTGGCGGTGGGGACCATGACCGTAGCGGCGGGGACCATGACCATGGCGGTGGGAGCCATGACGGGGAGGACGCCGGTACGTCCGCTGAGGGCCTGTCTTTACGCGCCGGTTGCCGAGTACTTCCCTCAGAGCATGGGACATGCCTGGTCGTCGCTCCCCACGCCCGTGGTCTCCGCCGTGATCTCCGCGGCTGTGGCGCTGGTGGTCGCCGTCGTCGCACCGTCGCTCAAGTACGGCTTCGACAAGCGTTTCCACCGACGCAAGCTCGACATCGAGTACACCTACGAGCAGCAGAAGGAACTGCGCAACCGCATCGCTCTGTACAAGGGGCTGCTGCTGGAGACCGGCGGTGCGCTGCGCAACCGGCTGTGGAACTTCCTCAAGCACGAGGGGCACGGGTGGCTCCGGATGCGGGGCTCGTGCGCCGAGTCCGGTTATTACCTGCGCTCGTTCGCGTACCGGATTCTGTGCCTGGTGGCCGCCTGCCGCCTCATCGAGCGCCAGGCGCTCTACGTCGACAGCGTCGTCGCGGCCCCGTCGGACCGGCGGTTCCTGGAGGCCATGAAGCTCAACATCGCCGTGTGGACCAGGGCCGACCTGTACGCCGGCCTCCCGTACGACGGGGGCCGCAACGACGACCACTTCTTCCGTGACCAGCTGACGGACATGGCCGACACCCTCTATCAGGATGGGCGGCTGCTCTCGTTCACGGAATTCAGCCGGCGCCTGGCGGAGAACGACGACGAGTACCGCACCGTCTTCGTCTTCCTGAACGGCGCCGGCCGCCAGGAGCGGAACCGGTTTCGGTTCGACCGCCTCATTGCGGTGCAACTGGTCCTGCTCGCCACGCTCAACCGCTTCGGTTACGCCTACCAGCAGGTGTCGTTCGACCGGTTCGGCGCCGTGGCCCGCGCCTGCGAGCATCCCGTCGTTCTGGCCAATTTGTGTGCCATGACGCGCGAGCTCGGGCTGGATGAGGAGAAGGGGTTCAGGCAGATGCTCACCGCCGCGACCGCGACCGCGACCACCACCGGCCACTAGGCAGGAAACGGTGACAGGGGCACGTTCTCGCTCGCTCCTCCGGCCTGCCGGTCGTCACCTCGTCGCACCACGGCCTCCGCGCGTACGAGCACGAGCACAAGTACGAGCACGAACACAGGTACGAGTACGGGTACGGGTACGAGCGGACACGGCCTCCGCCCGCGCCGATGCCCCGCCTCATGACCGGCGCTCGCATCTCATAACCGACGCTCGCATCTCATGACAGACCCTCGCCCCGGAACCTGGTCAGGACCCGTTCCGCCTGGCCCATCATCTTCCGGACGATCTCCCCGGCGGGTTCGACGGCGTGGACGAGGCCGACGCCCTGCCCCATCAGCCAGGGCATCTCCTCCCAGTCGGCCTCGGTGCCGGGAACCGGCGGCAGCACGTTGAACTTGCGCAGCACGGTCTCCTCGCCCTGGAAGACGGTCGTGCCGACCCGCTCCAGCGCCGTGCGGTCGGTCGGTATCTGGTCCAGCCGGTCGTGCCACTCGGAGACCACGCGGTCGCGCTGCACCCGCATCGGGTTGAAGTCCGGCCATTCGGGGCCGAAGACCGCCGTGCGCACGGTCTCCTCTCCCTGGGCGGAGAGCAGTCGGCGGTGGTGTTCGGGGTGCACGTTGGCCTCGTACGAAGCGACCAGCCGGGTTCCCACCCACACGCCGTCGGCGCCCAGGCACAGGGCCGCGGCCACCTGGCGTCCGTCGGTGATGCCGCCCGCGGCGAGGACGAGCGCCCGGTCCGCCACCGCGTCCACGACGGCGGGGAGGCCGACCATGGTGGGCAGGCCGCCGTAATTGTGCCCGCCGGCCTCCCAGCCCTGGGCGATGACGACCTCGATGCCGTCCTCGGCGGCGCGCCGGGCCGCGTCGGCGGAGCCCACCTGCTCCCACACCGACACCCCGGCCTGGTGCAGCTGTTTGAGCTGGTCGGCCGGGGGGTGGCCCCAGTGGTAGGAGACGATCGGCACTTGTTCGTCGGCGCAGACGCGGACGTGTTCGGCGTTGTCGAAGTACGTGATCAGGTTGATGTTGAACGGTGCGCCTCCGGCGCCTTCCCGGACCTGGTGGATGACCTGGCGGAGCCGGTCCGGGGGCAGGAGGCCCGCGCCCACCGCGCCGACGCCGCCCGCGCGGGTGACCGCCACGGCCAGGTCGGCTGTCGCGCCCGCGAAGGCCATTCCGGCGCAGGCGAACGGGTAGGGGACGGCGAATTTCTCGGTGAACCTGGTGGAGAGCACGCTCATGCGGCGTTCCTTCCGGGAGCGAGCGCGGGTGGGGGGGAGATCCGGGTGAGGGGTGGGGGCGGGGTGAGGGGAGGGATCGGGGTGCGCGGTGGGGCGTCCGTGGTGTGCGGCGCAGGGCATCGGCGCTGATCACCGGGTCGGCGCCCTTGCCGTCGGGCCGGCGCCCTTGCCGTCGGGGCGGCGACGGCAGGTGCCCGTCAGCCTGGTATCGGCATGCGCACTCAGCCCGGCGGCGGCAACCGCCACAGGCCCGCGACGGCATCCGCCGTAAGACCCGCAACGGCAACCGCGTCAGTCCGGCAGCGGGACCCGCCGCAGGCCCGCAACGGCGACCGCCGTCAGTCCAGCAGCGGGACCCGCCGCAGGCCCGCAACAGCACCCGCCGTCAGTCCAGCAGCGGCATCCGCAGCGGTGGATCGAAAGGTTCGGCGTCCAAGTACGTGCGGATGTTGCGGCACCACGGCCGCTCGCACATCCAATATCCGTCCGGTGCCTTGTCGATCTCGTCGCGCAGCCATCGCCGTTCTCGGCGGCTCACGAGCGCGCGGTGGGTCTCCCGCGATCGGCAGGTGGCGCAGTACAGCTCCATCTCGTCGTCGGCCATGGGCCCACCGTCTCCGGAGGCCGCCGGTCCGGGAAGAGGGGCGGCCCGCTCACCGGGCGCGCCACGGTCACAAGACGCCGCCGGGCCGAACCGCTCTCCCCCATCCGCCCGTATCGCCCCGTCAGCCGCATCGGACCTCGTGCGGACCACGCCGCCACGGGGGATAACCCCACCCCTGACCAGCGGGGCTACCGGCTGTGCCGGTGGGCCGCGCGAGACCAGCATGGGCTGGGCGAGACCAGCATGGGCCGGACGAACTTCGGCGAACAGGGGGAAGGCATGGGCGAGGTGAAGGGGCTGGGCAGGCGCCGCTTCAAGGGTCCCGGCGTCATGGCCGTCGCGACGGCGGTGCTGCTGGGGGTGGTGGGGACCACGGCACCGACCGCTGCCGCCGCCACCGGTACGCCGTCGTCCCCGCCGGACACACGCACATCGCCGGGGTCTTCGGGCAGCCCAGGGACATCGGGGGCCCCAGAGACTTCGGGCACTCCGGGGACGCGGCACGCGCGTGCGGTGCCGGGCTTCTGGGACGGGGTCTGGCGGATGGACGGTTACGGCACCGTGCTCACGATCAACGGGCGAGATCTACAGGAGTACCAGGTCACGGCGGTGAGCTGCCTGAAGGGCACATCGGCACGACGCACCGACGCCGCCGGACCGGAGCACGGCACGCCGAACCGCCGGGCAACGGACCTCCGGGCAACCAGCCGCCAGGCAACGAACCTCCAGGCAACGAACCGCCAAGCTGCAGACCACCAAGCAATGGACCGCCAGGCCGCCGACCGCCAAGCAACGAACCTCCAAGCCGCCGACCGGCGGGCAACGGCCCCGCACGGCTCCGGCCGTCCCGTCGCGGATCGCTACACCACCGCGGACGGAGACGTCGCCCGGCTGTGGCGGGCCGGGGGGCGCGATCGGGCGATGCTGCACTGGGACGGCTCGGCCGGGGACCGCCGGTTGCGGCGCGTTCCGGCGCTGCCCTCCGTGTGTACGCGTGGTGACGAGCCGGGGACGATGCCCAAAGATCGTCTGACCACCTTCGACGTGTTCTGGCAGACCTTCGAGGAGAACTATCCGTTCTTCGCCGCCAAAGGGATCGACTGGCACGCGGTTCGCGACCGTTATCGGCCGAAGGTGCGTGCCGGTGTGTCCGACGAGGAACTGTTCGCCGTCTTCCGGGACATGGTCGCCCCGTTGAACGACGCGCACGTCGCCGTCTTCGGCCCCGGGAAGCCGTTCTCCTCCCACCGCCCCGGCACCGTCCCGCCCAGCGAGGCCTACGACAAGCGAGTCAGGGCCCATCTGCGGGAGCACCCCCTGAAGGGGCTGGCGTACCGGGAGTTCGCCAAGGGCCGGATCGGCTTCGCCGAGCTGCCGGGCGGCCAGGGTTACCTGCGGGTCTCGGGCTTCGCCGGATTCGCGGACGCCAACACCTTTGCCGCCAACAGCGCGGCGCTGGACGAGGCGCTGGACGCGGTCCTCACCCGCGAGCGGGTGGCCCGGATGCGCGGCCTCGTGATCGACGTACGGATCAACGGCGGCGGCTCCGACACCCTCGGGCTGCGACTCGCCGCCAGGCTCACGGACCGCCCCTACTTCGCGTACGCCAAACGAGCCCGCAACCATCCCACCGACCCCACCCGTTTCACCCGCCCGCAGCCCCTGTACGTCCGGCCCGCGGCGGCGCCCCGCTACACCGGCCCCGTCGCCGTCCTCACCAGCGGATCGACGGTGAGCGCCGGGGAGACCTTCACCCAGGCCCTGATGGAACGCCCCGGACGCACCGTTCGCATCGGCGAACCCACCCAAGGCGTCTTCTCCGACGTCCTGATCCGCGCGCTCCCCAACGGCTGGGCGGTCGGGCTGCCCAACGAGCAGTTCCTCACCCGCTCCGGCCACGCCTTTGACGGCCCGGGCATACCGCCGCACATCCCGGTCCCGGTCTTCACACCGGAGGAGTTCGCCCACGGACGCGACTCCGCCTTGGCGCGGGCGGTGACCGAGCTTTCCCGCAAGCGGTGACCGGGCTCTCCCGCAAGCGGTGACCGGGCTCTCCCGCGAGCGATAGTCGGGCCTCGCCGCAGGTGGTGCGGTGGGGCCGGGTGGCGAGGCGAGTGCCGGGGTCGAGCTTCCTCGCGGGCAGTGACCGGGCTCCCCCGGCGGCTGGGGAGCCGACCGGGCTCTCCCGCCGGCGGGGAAGTGGGCGGCGACGACGCTGCGGTCTGCGGCGATCCGTCCATACTGGCCGCGATGGGCAAGCTGCCCGGCCTCCGGCTCGTCCCTGTCCGACGACCGACCGGGCGGAAACGATCGGAAACGGGCAGGGGGCGGGCAGGCCATGGCGAGTGGGGCATCGAGCGCGGTGATCGTGCCGCTGGCGCGGGAGCACGCCGCGCAGGTGCTGGCGATCTACCAGGCGGGCATCGACGAGGGCGACGCCACCTTCGAGACGGTCGCGCCGTCGTGGGAGGCGTTCGACGCGGCGAAGCCGGCCGAGTACCGCTTCGCCGCCGTCGACGAGGACGGCACGGTGCTCGGCTGGGTGGCCGCCGGCCACGTCTCCGACCGGCACGCGTACGCGGGCGTCGTCGAGCACTCCGTCTACGTCCACCCGGCCGCCCGGGGGCGCGGCGTGGCGTCCGCCCTGCTCAAAGCGCTCATCGACGCCACGGAGGAGGCCGGGGTCTGGACCGTCCAGGCCGGGATCTTCCCCGAGAACGCCGCCAGCCTCGCGCTGCACCGGCGCCACGGCTTCCGCGTCGTCGGCACCCGCGAGCGGCTCGGCCGCCACCACGGCGTCTGGCGCGACGTCGTACTCGTCGAACGCCGCAGCGGCGTGGTCGTGTGAGGACGGGCGGCCCCGAGCCCGTTCGCTTCTTCGTGGCCCGGGCCACGATCAGGCCGGGCTCCGATCAGGCCGGGCCCGATTACGCCGAGCCCGGTCACGCCGGTCAGGGCGGGAACATCCTGACCGGCGTGACCAGTGGGACCAACGCGACCAGTGGGACCGACGTGCGCGGCCTGTCCGGCCTGCCCAACGCGACCGGCCTGCCCGGCCTACCCGACGCGTCCGGCCACCGGCTTACGGCAGGATCGAGTCCACGTACCCGCCGTCGACGCGCAGGGCGCCGCCGGTGGTGGCGGAGGCGTGCGGCGAGGCGAGGTAGACGACCATGTTGGCGATCTCCTCGGGCTCGATGAGGCGCTGCAACAGGGACTGCGGACGGTGCTTGATCATGAACTCGCGCTGTGCCTCGTCCCACGGCAGCTCGTCGCCGACCAGCTCGCGGACGAAGCCTTCGACGCCGCCGGTGTGGGTCGGTCCGGCGATGACGGAGTTGACGGTGACGCCGGTACCGGCGGCGTCCTTCGCGAACCCGCGGCTGACGGCGAGCAGCGATGTCTTCGTCATGCCGTAGTGGATCATCTCGGCGGGGATGACCACCGCCGAGTCGCTGGCGAGGTTGAGGACGCGTCCCCAGCCCCGTTCCTTCATGCCGGGCAGGTAGGCGCGGATGAGCCGGACGGCGGACAGCACGTTGACCTCGAAGTAGCGGCGCCACTCGGCGTCGTCGATCTCCAGCGGGGCGGCGGAGCCGAAGATGCCGAGGTTGTTGACGAGGATGTCGACCGTGGGCACGGCGTCCAGGACGGCGGCGGTGCCCTCGTCCGTCGCCAGGTCGCCCGCGGCGCCGGTGACGTCCTCGCTGCCGGACGCGGCACGCACGGTGCGGACGGCCTCCGCGACGCGCTCCTCGCCGCGGCCGTTGACGACGACGCGGGCTCCGGCGCGGGCGAGGCCGACGGCGATGGCGTGGCCGATGCCCTGGGTGGAGCCGGTGACCAGGGCGGTGCGGTCGGAGAGGTCGATCTGCATGACGGGTTCCCTTCGTCGAGACTGGCGAGACTGTCGGGCTGGCGAGACATTCACGGTGAGCTGCGGAGCTGCGTAACCGCGTAACCACAGAGCTGCTGCGGTGGGCCCGATGCCCCCGGTGCCCCGAGCGCCCGTCCGCGCTGGACGACGGGCGCTCCGGGGCATGGGGGATCAGTTGAAGGCGTCGGGGTCCGGGCCGGTGCGCAGGCCCCGGTCGAGCTCCGCGATGGCGGTCATGTCGGCGTCGGTGAGCTCGAAGCCGAAGACGTCGAGGTTCTGCCGGATGCGGGCGGGGGTGACGGACTTGGGGATCACGATGTTGCCGGTCTGCAGGTGCCAGCGCAGCACGGCCTGCGCCGGGGTCACGCCGTGCGCCGCGGCGATGCGCACGATGGCCTCGTCGCCGAGGACCGCGCCCTGGGCCAGCGGGCTCCACGCCTCGGTGGCGATGCCGTGCTCGGCGTGGAAGGCGCGCAGCTCGCTCTGCTGGAGGCCGGGGTGCAGCTCCACCTGGTTGACCGCCGGGACGATGCCGGTGTGCTCCATGAGCCGCCGCAGGTGGGAGACCTGGAAGTTCGAGACGCCGATGGCGCGGGCCCGTCCGTCGGCGAGGATCTTCTCCATCGCCTTGTAGGTCTCCACGTACAGGTCACGGGCCGGGGTGGGCCAGTGGATGAGGTAGAGGTCGATGTAATCGAGGCCGAGCTTGTCCAGGGAGGCGTCGAACGCGGCCAGGGTCTTGTCGTAGCCCTGGTCCTCGTTCCACAGCTTGGTCGTGACGAACAGCTCCTCGCGGGCGAGGCCGGAGGCGGCGATGGCCTTGCCGACGCCGCGCTCGTTGCCGTAGATCGCGGCGGTGTCGATGCTGCGGTAGCCGGCCTCCAGGGCGCTGGCGACCGCGGCGGTGGTCTCCTCGTCGGGGACCTGGAAGACGCCGAAGCCCAACTGCGGCATGGTCACGTCGTTGTTCAGCGTCACGTTCGGCACGGAAGACATCAGGGGTCCTTTCGTTGGTACTGCCTTGCTGGGAAAACGGTGCGGGGAGCGGCCCGGCGGCGCCACTTCGGCGCGCGGACGGCGCCCCTGCGGCCCGCGGACGGCGCTTCGGCCCGCGGACGGCGCTCGTCAGAGGGTCTTGAGGGCGGCCCCCGCGGCGGAGGCGGTCAGGGGGCCGCGGTTGTGGTGGTCAGGGGCCGCGTCGGCGGCGGTCAGGGGGCCGCGGTGGTGGTGCTGTTCACGGGGTTCTTCCTTGTGTGGGGGCGCGCCATCGGTGCGGCGCGGGCATGTCGGGTCAGGAGCGGACGGTTCCCGCCGCGGCGGGAACGGCGCCGGGGTCGGAGGCTGCACCGGAATCGGAAGCTGCGGCGGAGTCGGATGCTGCGGCGGGAACGGCGCCAGGGTCGGACGCCGCACCGGAAGCGAGGGGGATCGCGGCGGAAGCCACGGCCGTCGTCCCGCCCGGGCGCCGCAGTTCGAGCCGGTGGGAGACGACGGCCAGCACCAGCGCGGCGGCGGCCAGAACGGCGCCGACGGCGTTGGGCGCGGCGTAGCCGAATCCGGCGGAGATCACCAGGCCGCCGAGCCAGGCGGACAGCGCGTTGCCCAGGTTGAAGGCGCCGATGTTGACCGCCGAGGCCAGCGTTGGGGCGCCGTGTGCCTGGTCCAGGACGCGTTTCTGGAGCGGCGGGACGGTGGCGAAGCCGAGCGCGCCGATGAGGAAGACGGCGACGACGGACGCGGCCTTGCCGGAGGCCAGGAAGGTGAACAGCAGCAGGACCAGCGCCAGGCCGCCCAGGGCGGTGTAGAGCACCGGCATCAGCCTGCGGTCCGCGAACCGGCCGCCGACGAGGTTGCCGGCCACCATGCCCAGCCCGAAGACCACCATCAGCCAGGTGACGGAGGAGTCCGCGAAGCCGCTGACCTCCGTCGTCATCGGCGCAATGTAGGTGATCGCGGCGAACACGCCGCCGAAGCCGAAGACCGTCATGGCCATGGCCAGGACGACCTGCGCGTTCGTGAAGGCGGCGGCCTCGTGCCGCAGCCGCACCCCCTGCGGCTTGGGCAGATCGGGGACGAGCGCGGCGACGCCGACCAGGCCGAGCACGCCGAGGGCGGCGACGATCAGGAAGGTCACCCGCCAGCCGGCGCTCTGGCCCACGAACGTGCCCAGGGGCACGCCGACGACGTTGGCCACGGTCAGGCCGGTGAACATCATGGAGATGGCACCGGCCTTCTTCTCCGGCGCCACCAGTTCGGCGGCCACGACGGAGCCGATGCCGAAGAAGGCTCCGTGGGCCAGCGAGGCGACGACGCGGCCGATCAGCATGACGGCGAAGACCGGGGCGACGGCGGAGATGACGTTGCCCAGGACGAACAGGCCCATGAGCAGCATGAGCATGTTCTTGCGGGAGATCTTGGTGCCGAGGACGGTCATGATCGGTGCGCCGATCATGACGCCGAGGGCGTAGCCGGTGACCAGGAAGCCGGCCGTCGGCACGGACACGCCGAGGTCCGCGCCGACCTGGGGCAGCAGCCCCATGATCACGAATTCCGTGGTGCCGATTCCGAAGGCTCCCATGGCCAGGGCCAGCAGTGCGAGCGGCATGACGAGGGTCCTTTGACGTGCAGGAGGGCAGGGGGGAGACGCCCAGGGACATACAGCCATGGACGCGCAAGGCGGAGTTGCACATGCGCCTTAACTGCGTACGACGATAATTGCATACGACGGCTAATGGCAAACGCAGATATACTGGACACCGTGATATGGCGGCGGGCCTCCTGCCGACGCCCCCGCCCGCCCGACCCGTCCGAGGGAGCTACCCATGACCGCCACCGACCCGGCGATGACCGCACTGGCGCACAGCTGGTCGGCGCTCTCGCTCCTGCACGGACGCATCGAGTCACGGATCGAACGGGCGCTGCAGACCGGGCACCAGTTGAGCGTGCGCGAGTACTCGCTGCTGAACGTCCTGAGCCGCCAGCACGACGGCGAGGGCGGCCACCTCCAGATGCGGCAGGTCGCCGACTCCGTCGTCCTCAGCCAGAGCGCCACGACCCGGCTGGTGACCCGGCTGGAGGAACGCGGGCTCCTCTCGCGCTACCTGTGCCCCACCGACCGTCGCGGCATCTACACCGACGTCACCGAAGCCGGCCTGCGCCTCCTGGAGGAGGCCCGCCCCACCCACAACACGGCCCTGCGCGAGGCCCTCGACCAGGCGGCCACCGAACCCGTGCTCGCGCCCCTGGTCAACGCCGTCCAGCAGTTGCAAGGCAGCACCCAGCCGGTGTGACGTGCCGGTGTGACGTGCCGGGTGGCGGTGGTGCGGCGGGGACGGGGCCGGATCGGCGGCTGAAGGCCGTACAGGCGGTCGGCCCGGGCCGCAGGTGATCGGGCACCGCCTCGCCCAAGCCGAAGACGACCGGTTCACCATCCTCAGCGTCCTCGCCGAGATCCTCCGCATCCTCGCCGAGCCGGACACCAGCGACGCCTTGCGCGCGGCTGCCGAGAAGGCCATCGACGGGACGCCCGAGGAGCTGCGGCACTTCGTTGAGGTCGGGCCTGTACGAGGTGAAGCGCTAGACCCGCGGCCGAAGCCGGAACCGCGCCGATAGGGCCGTACTCTGCCCGCCCGGGAGGCGTCCGCCTTCCCCGTCCACCGTTACCCGCCCGCTCGGGAGCCGTCCGCCGTCGGCATGAGCCTCTTCCTCTCCACGCGGCTCTCCCGCCGCCTGAGGAGCCCCGCCGGATGCCGCCGGCTCGCTCACCTGCGAGTGGGCCATGCCTCACCTGAAAGTTCCATTTCCCGCGGGCCGCGCGGCGGTATCCCCGATGATGGGACCGCTCGGGGCCGAGGGGTCGAGGAACGTGGGAGGTACGCACATGGTGGTGGAGGCCGGAACGTCGCGGGAAGAGCATGTCGTGGGGCGGGTGTGGACGGTGCGCCTGGATCCCTACGGCCGCCCTTCCGCCGGCACGGTGAAAGTCTCCTGCTCCCGCCCGGCCTGTGCCGAGCAGCGGTTCCCCGGTGGCAGCGCCGCCGGGCGCAAGGCCGCGATCGGCCACGTCAGCATGCATCTGGCCCGCATCCGCGCGGGCGGCGGGCCGCGCGGCGAGGCGTGGTGCGCCTGCCGCGCCGCCGACTGCGCGTGGCATCCCCCCGTCACCGGACACCGGGGCGGGGCGTCGTCGGCGGCGAGGACGGTGCGGTGCGGCGGCCCGGTGGTCCTGACGGTGTACGCGGACCGTGCCGGACGGCTGTGGCGGATCGCGGAGATGTGCGCACGCTGCGCCGCCGCCATCCCCGACTGCCGCGTCCTGGACACCGCCCCGCCACCGGCTCGTCCCGCCCCGCCCGGGGCGAACCACGCGGCGGGGACGCCGGACGCGGAGCGAAAGCCAGACGCAGAACGGAAGCCGGACGCGGAACGGAAGCCGCACGCGGAGCGAAAGCCGGACGCAAAACGGAAGCCGGACGCGAAGTGGAAGCCCGTCGGCGGCGCGGTGGGGCAGAGCATGGCGGCGGCGTTCTCCGACCAGGCCGCTTCCCCCGCCCACTCCCCCGCCGCCGGTGCTCCGTCTTCCCCGGCCGCCGCATCGGCGTCCGTCCCTCATGCCCGCGCCGCCGCTCCGGACGGCGAGGTGCGGCGGACGAAGCGGCGGGGGAAGATCGCGCAGCGGCTCGTCCCGCACGACCTTGAGCCGGACGACCTGCGGGAGGAACTCACCGAGCTCGGGGACGCCTTCCGCGCCTACCAGCAGCGCGACGACCCCGACCTCGTCCTCCTCGCCGGGCTCCACGACCGCAAGGCCCGCGCGTTCGCCCGGTGGGCCGACGTGAGCGGCGACGACCTGCTGCGCCAGGAGGCCGAACGCGCCGAGAAGGCGGCGGAAACCACCCGCGAGATGCACGCCAACCGCCACGGCGAGATGATCGGCGACCCGGCGAACGGCGGGCCGGTGGTGGAGCGGCTGCTGTCCCGCACCCAGGCCGCGCACGCCCGTACCGTGCTCGGACACGTCGCCGCGCACGCCCCGTACCCCGAGGCCAAGGTGCACCTCGCGGTCCTCATGATCACCCTGCGGTCCGCCCGCGCCGGCATCGGGAACGTCACCGGCCAGGACCTCAACGGCTGGCTTCAGGACGACGCCGAGCAGGTGCTGGAGCGGCTGGCCGCGGCGGACTGGCTGCGCCTGCCCGGCACGGCCGCCGAAGCGCTGGTCTCCCGGCCCGAAACCCCCACCACCATCACCGTCCCCTCCCTGCTGCCCGACCGGCCCCACCCGTTGGCCTTCGGCAAGACCACCCGTTCCCGGATCTCCGGCTGGGCGCAGAAGACGGTGGGCGACCGGAAGATCCGCAAGAAGAAACTGCCCGTCACCGCCCGGCTCCTGGCCCTGTATACCGCCGCCCACATCCGCCCGGACGGCCGGCTCGGTCCTCCCGAGGACGACGGACTCGACCTGGACCCGGTTGCCACGTTCTGTGCCCTGCCACCTGACGACATCGCCGAGCATGCGGAGCGTCTGATCACCGCCAACTGGCTTGCCGAAGCCGATATCTCGGAGGGAAGACTGCGCGGGCAGCTCAGCGAGCGGGTGCTGCCGCTGGGCGGGGTGCTGTAGGGGGCGGCCTGGTTGGTGGCGGTCTCGCGCGCCGCGCGGGTGCGCCCCGGGCCGACGCCGTTCTCGCGCGCCGCCCGGATGCGCCGGACCGCCGGGCCGCCGGGTCCGCGCGGGCGTCGTTCCCCGGGGCCGTGTGCCGCCCTGCCTCGGAGCGGCGCACGGCCGCCCCCTACGATGACCCGATGATCCAGCCCGATGCGAAGCCGTACTGGAACACCAACGTCGCCCGACACCCGGGCATCCTGCGTGCCGTCCCGCAGGGGTGCGGCGACGCGCTGGACGTCGGCTGCGGGGACGGCCTGCTGGCGCGGAAGCTGACCGACCACGCGAAGCGCGTCACCGGCATCGACAGCTCACCGGAAATGATTGCCCGAGCCCGCGAGTTCGCCGTCGGGAACCCTCAACTCGCCTTCGTCGAGGGCGACTTCCTCACCGCCGACCTGCCCACCGAAAGCTACGACTTCATCTGCTCGGTGGCCACGGTCCACCACATGGACTTCGCGTCGGCCCTCACCCGCATGCGCGAGCTGCTACGGCCCGGCGGCACGCTGGTCGTCGTCGGCCTGGCCCGTGACGCGAGCCCGGCAGACCGGGCGGTGACGCTCGCCGCCGCCCCCATCGTCCGGATCGTCAAGGTGCTGCGCCGCGCCCACGGCCCCGACGGGATGCCCGCTGCCCACCCGCAGATGGGTTACGGGCAAGTGCGGACCACGGCGCGGCTACTCCTGCCGGGAGTGCGCTACCGACGTCACCTGCTCCGCCGCTACTCCCTGACCTGGCAGAAGCCCGCCGGATGCTGAAGCCCGTCAACTGCTGAAGAACGACCCGAGCCGGGCGTACGGATCAGCGAGGACCGCGGCGCCTTGCGAGCTCTGCGGGAACTGCGAGCTCTGCGGGAACTGCGGTCACCGAAGTGAGGAGTTCCGCGAAGTGAATTACAGAGCCGCCCTCGTAACCCTCTTCCTCGTGCCGACGGCGTGGGGGGCGATGAGCCTCGGCAGTTCCCTGACGGCCTCGGGGGAGGTCGTATGTCCCGGGGAGAACGTGGGCGAGGACGGGGAAGAGCGCCCGGGCCCGATGCGACCCGGCGACACCCAGTGTTCGGTGCTGGACGGTTCGGTCGCGGTGGCGACACGCACGTACGAGCAGCAGCAGCGGGCCCAGTCCGTGGAGCGGCGCCGGGACGCCAGGGACGGCGTCCTGCTTCTCGCGTACGGCGCCACGGGGACGCTGCTGGCGTGGCGCGCCACGCGGGCGAAATCCGACGGGGAATCCGCGACAGACCGGGCGGTGTGAGTGCCCGGTGATTGATTCCGGATCGGTTGATTGCCGATGTGATCGCCCCGGAGGGAATTATCGGTAGCCGTCAGGTCATGTCGTTGGCAGGCTTTGGCCATGGATTCCCAGCTCCATCAAGACCCGTGCCATTCCTGGCTCGGCGCTCCGATCGACGCCCGCCCCCTGTTCGCTCCGGAACACGCCGCGCTGATGGCCACGCTGCGCGACCTGGCGCCCGCCGATTGGGGCAACGAAGCGGTGCCGGGCTGGACCGTCCGCGATCTCGCCGCGCATCTGCTGGGTGACTTCTACGGGCGCCTTTCCCGCGACCGCGACGACCACCGAGCAGGCCCCGCCTTCTCACCGGGCGAGACGCTGGAGGCGTTCATCCACCGCGTCAACCGGGAATGGGTGGACGCTTTCTCCCGGGTGAGCCCGGCCGCGCTCGCCGACACGCTCGATCTGATGGGCGGGCAGGTGACCCGGTTCTTCGAGCGCGTCGACCTCCACACGCCGTCATTGGGTGTGTCCTGGGCCGGTGTCGATCCGGCACCGATGTGGCTGGACAGCGCCCGGGAATTCACCGAATTCTGGACGCACCGCCAGCAGATCCGGCACGCGGTCGGCCAGGACACCGACCACGACTCGCGGCCTCTGTCCGTGGTCCTGGACACCTTCATGCGGGCGCTGCCCCACACCCTGCACGAGGTCGAGGCACCGGTCGGCACGCAGATCCAGGTGCGGGTCGACGGCCCCGCCGACGGCATCTGGGCGGCAACGGTCACTGGGGCTGCTGGGGCCACCGGGTCCGTTGCGACCACGACGGACGCCGAGTCCGCGGGGGCCACGACGGACGCCGAGTCCGCCGGGGCCACAACAGCCACTGGGCCCTCTGGGGTCGCAACGGACGCCAGACCCCCCGGCTCCCGCTGGTCGCTCGCCGAACCGGCTCTCGCACGTCCCGCCGCGCTCGTCCGTCTGGACGCGGAAACCGCCTGGCGCCTGTGCACCCGCGGCATCCAGCCGGACACCGCGCTGGCTCGTGCCCACATCGACGGCGACCGCTCCCTGGCCGAGGCCGCTTGCCGGATCGTGTCAATCGTCTATTGACCGTCGCCGCCACCACATCCGGGCCTGGTCGGAGACGTGGGCCCGATCTATGCACGATGGACGTGCTCGACGGACGATGGACGACGGACGTGCCCGGCAGGCAACCCCCGGTACGGCTCGGACATGAGCGATGCCGAGTGGGCAGCAGTGCGGGACCTGCTGCCGGTGCCGGGATGGCTGGCCGCCGGGCCACGCACCCCGGCCGCACCCCAAGGGGTGAAGGTACTCACCCAGGGGACCTACCTGCTGGCCCCGCACGGCCCGCAGGGCGCCTGTGCAGCCGCGTGGCTGAGCCGGCCCGCCCACGGCGCCGCCCCGTGACCCTGGTGATCACAACCGAACGCCGGAACGGTCTGCGGCCGGCCTCCGCGTCAGGCGCACACCGCGCGTTGAAGCCGAGCGCGGCCGCAGGCCGCGACGTGCAGCACCCCTACAGAGGGTCGATGGCCCTGATCTCGCCGTCCAGGTGGAGCCAGCGGGTGATGCCCAGCTCACGGAGGAACGCCACGTCGTGACTGGCGATGACCAGGGCACCGCGGTAGGACTCCAGGGCCGTGGAGAGCTGGCGGACACTGGCCAAGTCGAGGTTGTTGGTCGGCTCGTCCAGCAGCAGCAGCTGTGGCGGGGGCTCGGCCAGCATCAGCGCCGCCAGCGTCGCCCGGAAGCGTTCGCCGCCGGAGAGCGTCGACACCTGCTGGTCGGCGCGCCGGCCACGGAAGAGGAACCTCGCCAGCCGGGCGCGAACGGCGTTGTCCGCCGCCGCGGGGGCGAACCGGGCGACGTTCTGCGCGACCGTCAGCTCCTCGTCGAGGACGTCGAGCCGCTGGGGCAGATACCGCATCGGGACGGCGGTGGCGACCTCGCCCGACACCGGCTCCAGCTCCCCGGCGATCGTGCGCAGCAAGGTGCTCTTGCCCGCTCCGTTGCGGCCGACCAGGGCGATGCGTTCCGGACCGCGGACTTCGAAGTGGGCACGTCCTCCGTAGAGCGTCTCCACCTCGGTGAGCGTCAGCACCGTGCGCCCCGCCGGAACGGCGGTCTGGGGCAGGTCGATGCGGATCTCGCTGTCGTCGCGTACGGCCTCTTCCGCCTCTCCGAGTCGTTCCTTGGCCTCTTCTAGCTTCTCGAGGTGCATATTGCGGTGCTTGCCCGCGGCCACCTGGGCCTGCCGCTTGCGTTCGTTCATCACCACCTTGGGTTCGCGCTTGGTGTCGTACATCTTCTTGCCGTAGCGGATGCGCCGGTCGAGCTTGATCCGGGCGTCGGCCAGCTCGCGCTTCTGCCGCCGCAGGTCGGCCTCGGCAACGCGGATCATCCGCTCGGCCGCTTCCTGCTCCACGGCCAGGGCTTCCTGGTACGCGCTGAAGTTGCCGCCGTACCAGCGCACTTCGCCCGATCGCAGGTCGGCGATCTGGTCGACCGTCTCCAGTAGTTCGCGGTCGTGGCTGACGATCAACATCGCGCCCTTCCAGGAGGCGACGGCGTCGTAGAGCCTGCGGCGCGCGTTCAGGTCGAGGTTGTTGGTCGGCTCGTCCAGCAGCAGTACCTGGGGCCGGCGCAGCAGCTCGGCGGCCAGGCGCAGCAGCACGGACTCGCCGCCGGACAGCTCGCCGATGCGGCGGTCCAGGTCGACGTGGTCCAGTCCGAGCCGGTCGAGGGTCGCGCGGGCGCGCTCCTCGACGTCCCAGTCGTCACCGACGAGGGTGAAGTTCTCCTCGCTGGCGTCCCCCGCCTCGATGGCGCGCAGAGCTGCCCGGGCGGTCGCGATTCCCAGCGCCGCCTCGACGCTGAGCTCGGTGTCCAGGGTGACGTTCTGGGGGACGTAGCCGAACTCCCCGCTGACCTTCACCGAGCCCCGGCCGGGGAGGAGCTCTCCGGCGATCAGGCGCAGCAGCGTGGACTTCCCGGAGCCGTTGACTCCGATCAGTCCGGTCCGGCCGGGGCCGATGACCAGGTTGAAGTCGGTGAACGCGGGGGTGCCGTCCGGCCAGGAGAAGGAGAGGTCGGAGCAGACGACAGACGTGGTTGACATAGACATAAGAGGTCCTCCGTGAGCGTTCGTGGTCTCGACGCGGAAGGGGAAGACAGCACGCGGAAACCCGCTGGGCGGGGGAGAGGCGGTAGGCACAGCCGGCCGGGAAACAGGCCGGGGAACCGCCGGGAACGGCCCCTGCGACGGGGCGCCGTGGTGTCTTCAAGACCTCAGAAGAGCAACAGCCTTCTCCTATGAACGGCGACAAGTTCTTTTACAGCGTATAGCAACTCGCGGCGGGAGGGAACCCGTACGGAGGCCGGCACCCCGGCGTCGCGGGCGCGGCGCCTCCGCGGCGCGCGGTGCGGACGTCTCAACTGCCCGCCTGGTGCGCCGCGCGCTCCCCGCGAACACCGACAGGGTGGGGACGAGGGCCGTGCCCTGCGCCGCCATCCGGTCCAGCAGCTCGGCGGGGAGGTGCATCCCGTGCTCCAGACTGTCGGCCCCGGCCAGCACCGCGTTACGGCTGCCCTCCTCGGTTTGGCAGTGCACCGCCACCTTGCCGCCGGCGGCGTGCACCGCCTCGACGGTGGCCGACAGCAGTTCCAACGGCACCGGGGCGTCGTCCCACCGCCAGTCGCCGACGACCTTGCACCAGCCGCCGGAGGCCCGTGCCTCCTCGACGGCCGCCGCCGTCAGGTCCTTGAGCTCGATGTCCCGCCCGACGCCGGGGAAGAACCGGCCCGGGGTCGCCAGCCAGCGCCCGGCCGAACGGACCCGGGGAAGCTCCACATCGCCGTCCACCCAGGCGGGCATCCGGGCGGCCGTACCCGGCGTCCGTACGAGGAGGACGCCCGCGTCGCGGTGATCGAGCAGGTCCTTGCGCAACTGCCCGTCGCTGAACGGGACATCGAGGGCGTCCGTACCGGGATGGGTGTGGGTGTCGACGAGTCCGGGCAGCAGCCATCCCCCGTCCACGACCGTCTCGGCCCCCGCGACCGGTTCGGTGCGCAGCACTCCCCCGTCGTCGATCCAGAAGGTCCGCTCTTCCCGTTCGGGCAACACGACACCACGCACGCGCAGCACCATCCGCACACTCCTCCTGGTCGTCCGGCTGTTCTGTCACCGATGCCGGTCGTCGGGATGGTGCCATGACCACGTACGGCAGCCCGCACCCGGCCGCCTACCCGTGGCTGTCCCGCGCGGGAGTCGGCCGGGGCGGGCGGCGGAATTCAGGCCGCGGCGTGCAGGGCCTTCCGCAGGGCCGCCCCGAACTCGTCGGGGTGCGTGGTCAGGCCGGTGTGCCCGCCGGGAAAGTGCCGGAGTTCCGTGCCCAGGCGCTCGGCCAGCAGGGCGGCCGGGCGGTAGGGCAGTTCGCCGCGCGAGTCCTGGCCGCAGGCGAGTACGAGCCGGTCCGACAGCGCCGCCAGCCGGTCGACGTCCGGGGCGTAGGACATGAAGCCGGGCACGATGCGCCCGATGAAGTACGGCAGGTTGGCCATCGTCTGCTCGGCGCGCGCCGCCGCCTGGGGCGGAAGCTTGATCTCGGGCTCCGGCGCCTGCTCCGGCGCAGGCTTCTGCTCCGGCTTCTGCTTCTGCTTCTGCTTCTGCTTCTGCTTCTGCTTCTGCTCCGGCTCGTTCGTGTCGCCGTCCTTCTTCAGCCCCGCGGCGAACACGGACATCGCCGGCATGAGCCCTTCGGCCTCGAACGTCGCCCGCACGCGGGCGAGGAGCGCACGGTGTTCGGCGACGTCCGGCAGGACTTCCACCAGCGGCGGTTCGTGCGCCACGAGGCGTGCGACGCGTTCGGGGTGGGTGATGAGCAGATGCAAAGCGGCAATGGCGCCCGAGCTGATGCCGCACACCCGGGCGGGCTCACCGGACGAGAGCAGGTCCAGCACGCGCAGCGCGTCCTCGGCGTGCTCGGGCACGCGCTGTTCGACCTCGGGGTCGTCCAGCGGGCTGCGGGATATCCCGCGCGGATCGTAGGTGGCGACGGTGTACTCCGCGGCCAAGTCGTCGGCGATGGCGTCGAAGGAGGCCGCGCCGCCCGCCCCGCCGGGGACGAGGAGCAGCAACGGGCCTTGACCGCGCACCTCGTAGTGCAAGGTCGCGCCGTCCACGCGCAGGCTGCCGGTGGTCGGGGTGGTCATGAGGGGTCTCCTTCTCCGGACGGGGGCCAGTGCTCCAGGAGGGCGTGCAGGGCGTCGAGGGCGCGCACCCAGGAGTCCTGCGGCGAGCGCGCGTGCGCGAAGCCGCCCGCGGCCTCCAGGGCGACGAACCCGTGGAACGTGCTGCGCAGCAGCCGGACCGCGTCGGTCAGGTCGGGCTCGGCGAGTCCGTAGCCGCGCAACATGCCGTAGGTCAGCTCGACCGCGCGCCGCGGCCCGGGCGCCGCCGCGACGAGCTCGGGGTCGATCTGCATCGGGGTCTGCGTCGCCGTGTAGCGGCCGGGATGCCGGTGGGCGTACTCCCGCCAGGCGTTCGCGAACGCGATCAGCGCGTCCTTGCCCGCCCGCCCGGCGGTCGCCTCCGCGATGCGGATGGTCTTCTCGTCCGCCGCCAGCAGCGCGATCCGGCCGCGCAGATCCTCCAGGTTGCGGACGTGGGCGTAGAGGCTCGCGTCCTTCACGCCGAGCCGCCGCGCCACCTGCGACATGGTCACCCGGTCGAGCCCGACCTCGTCCGCCAGCTCGGCACCCGCGATCGTCACCCGCTCCGCCGTCAGCCCGGCCCGCGCCATGCGCCCTCCTTGAGTTTCCTAGGGGTCCTAGTTTTATCCTAGGGGCCCTAGGGACGCAACGGAAAAACGTTCCGCACTGGCTCGGCACTCGCCAGGGGCCTCCATGGACACCCCGAGCCCCGATGGCTTCCCAGGTGCTCCGTCGTCGTCAGGAGTTCGCGACGACAACGAGTTCCCCGGCGGGCGTCAGGAGCCCGTGAGCATGACGAGTGGCCGAGGCGCCGTCACGAGCCCGTCAGCATGACGAGTGGCCGGATCGCCCTCACACACCACAAGCGGCCCCGTCATCATCAGGAACTCGTCAGCACGACAAGTCGCTGAGTAGCCCGGGTCATCGCGACATAGCGGTCGACCGCCCCCTCGATGCCCTCGCCGAACTCCTGCGGGTCGACGAGGACGACCAGGTCGAACTCCAGCCCCTTCGACAGCTCCGGGGTCAGCGACCGCACGCGGGGCGTCGCGCGGAATGCGGGAGCGCCGATGACGCAGGCGATCCCGTCGGCGTGTTCGGCGAGCCAGGTGCCGAGGATCGGGCCGAGGTCGGCGGTGGACCCGTGGGTGACGGGGACGCCGCCGCTGCGGATGGAGGTCGGCACATTGGCGTCCGGGAGCGCGGCCCGGATGACCGGCTCGGCTTCCGTCATGACCTCTTCCGGCGTCCGGTAGTTGATGCTCAGGGAGGCGACGGTGATCCGGTCGAGCCCGATCCGCTCCAGCCGTTCCCGCCACGACTCGGTGAACCCGTGCCGGGCCTGGGCGCGGTCCCCGACGATGGTGAAGCTCCGGGACGGGCAGCGCAGCAGGAGCATCTGCCATTCGGCGTCGGTCAGTTCCTGGGCCTCGTCCACGACGATGTGCGCGAACGGGCCGGCGAGCAGGTCGGGTTCGGCGGTGGGCAAGGCGGTCTTGTCGACCAGGGTGTCCCGCAGGTCCTGGCCTCGCAGCATGGTGATCGCGGCTTCGCCGTCGTCGTCGGCGGCGAGCACGTTGTCGATGACGTCGGCCATGCGGGCGCGTTCGGCGGCGATGGCGGCTCGCTGCCGGCGCTTGCGCCGGGCCGCCTCCGGGTCGCCGAGCCGCTGCCGGGCCGCGTCCAGGAGCGGCAGGTCGGACACCGTCCAAGCCTGGGGGTCCGTGCGCCGCAACGCGCGCGCCTCGTCCCGGCTGAGCCAGGGGGCGCACAGCCGCAGGTAGGCGGGGACCGTCCACAGGTCTCCGACCAGATCGGCCGCTTCGAGCAACGGCCAGGCGCGGTGGAGGGTGGTGACGAACTCCTCGTCCCGCAGCAACGACCTGCGGAAGAGGTCGGGTGGCACGTCGCCGTCGAGCTTGTCCAGCAGGATCGTGACCAGCGCCTCCCAGATCTGCTCGCGCGCCTCGTTGTGCGGTGTGCCGGGTTCCGGGGCGTCGAACGCCTCGGCCCAGTCCTCGGCGCTCAGCCAGAGGTCGGCCCAGTCGGTCGTGACCGTCATCCCCTCGGCGGGCGGCTCCTCGTAGAACCGGACGGCCGTCTCGATCGCGCGCACCACCATGTCTGCTGACGACTTCAGCGCGGCCACGTCCGGATCGGCCTCGACCGTCGCCTCGGCTCCCTCGGCGACGAGATCCCGCAGCGTGCAGGTCTGCACGCCCTCCTCGCCGAGGCTGGGCAGGACGTCGGCGACGTAGGCCAGGTAGGGCTGGTGCGGACCGACGAACAGCACGCCGCCCCGACGGTGCCCGAGGCGCGGGTCGGAGTAGAGGAGGTAGGCGGAACGGTGCAGCGCGACGACGGTCTTCCCCGTCCCCGGGCCGCCGTCGACGACGAGAGCACCACGGGACCCGGCGCGGATGATCGCGTCCTGGTCGGCCTGGATGGTGCCGAGCACGTCGCGCATCCGCGCCGACCGGTTGCCGCCCAGGCTGGCGATGAAGGCGGACTGGTCGTCGAGCGCGGCGTGCCCGACGAGCCCGCCCTGGGTGAACACCTCGTCCCAGTAGTCGTTGATCCGGCCGCGGGCCCAGCGGTACCTGCGGCGGCTCGCCAGTCCCATCGGGTTGGCGTGGGTGGCGCCGAAGAACGGCTCGGCCGCGGGCGAACGCCAGTCGAGCAGCAGCCGGCGACCGGTGCTGTCCGTGAGGCCGAGCCGTCCGACGTACACGGGCTCGTCGTCGTCCGCACCGACCATGCGTCCGAGGCACAGGTCCAGCCCGAAGCGACGCAGTGCGCGCAGGCGCGCGGCCAGCCGGTGGACCTCCGCATCCCGGTCCATCGCCTGCCGACCCGCGCCACCGGGTGCTTTGCGCTCCGCGTCGAGGCGGTCGGAGAGCTCGGCGATCGTCTGCTCAAGGCTCTCGGCGATGGCGGCGAAGTGCTCCTCGTCGTCGGCTATGAGGGTGGGGTCGGCTTTGGGGGAAAGGCGGTCGGGGAGGTCGAAGACGCTGGTGGTGAGGGGGGGCATGTTTTTGTCCTTGGGGCTGTTGTGGGGGGTGGTTTGTGGTGGTTGCGAGGATTTCGGGGGTTGCGGGGGTTGCGCGCGGTGGGGGGTTGGAGGGGCGGTGTGTCGCATTCGGGGACGAGTTGTGACGAGTTGGGCTCGGGCTGGGTGGGTTCGGTTGGGGGGCGGTTTGCCGGAGCGCCGGGTCGTCGGTTCGTCGGTTTGGGTCGCCGGGTCGTTGGGTCGTCGGGGCGGTTGCCGGGGTTTACGGGTGTTCGTGTGTCCTGGCCGTTCCAGGGCGCGGCGCCGCGATCCTGCGTGGTTGCCGCGATCCCGCATGGTTCAGGCGCGCGTCGGCCGTCCTTCCCGCTCCGTACGAGCACCGGCCGCCGTACCCGGCTCCCGGCTGAGCTCGTCAAGCAGGAGTCCCGTGGCCACCGTCGCCCCGTCGGTGCGTACGGTCCCGGCCACAGCTCTAGCGCGGGCGCGGGTCTCGGGCGTCAGGGCCGTCCGCAACGCACCCGACAACGAGGCGAAAGTGGGAGTCGGCCCATCGTGTGCCGCGCCGATGCCCAGCTCGGCGACCCGGCCCGCCCAGTACGGCTGATCCGCCGCCTGGGGCACCACCACCTGCGGCACGCCGGCCCGGGTGGCCGTCGTCGTGGTGCCCGCGCCGCCGTGGTGGACGACGGCGGCCACCCGCCCGAACAGCGCCTGATGGTTGACCTCGCCGACGGCGAAACAGTCGTCCCCGTCGTCGATCAGATCCAGCCCGGCCCAGCCACGCCGGACGAGTACGCGGTGGCCCTGCGCGCGGATCGCCTCGATGGTCACCCGGGCGGCGTCCGGCGACGCGTGCAGGGGCATGCTGCCGAAGCCCACGTACACCGGTGGCACGCCCGCGTCCAGGAACGCCACCAACTCCGCGGGCAGCGGACGTTCGTCGGGCAGGACCCACGCGCCGGTCTGTACGACGTCGAGGTCCGTGGGCCGCCACGGGTCCAGCGTCGGGTCCGTCGCCAGCCACGGCCGGTCGCCGAGGACGTAGGCGCGGACGTCGTCCACCGGAGGCAGGCCGAAGGAGGCCCGGTTGGTGTTGAGCGCCGCGCCGAACAGCGCGTCGATGCTCCGCGCGTCCAGCTCCCACAGCTCCCGGTTGTCCGTCACCTCCGGCGGGAAGGGCCTGCCGGGATACGCCAGCGGCGGACGGTGCCGCGACGGCAGCGTGAGCTGCTGGAAGGTGACGGATACGGAGCGGATGCCCAGTTTCTCGGCCACGGACAGCGCTCCGGCCGCGGCCGGCAGCACACCGGTCGCCACCAGCACGTCGCACCCCTCGGCCGCCGCGGCGACGGCCTCGAATTGGTCGGCGATCAACTCGGCCGCGCGCTCGGGCAGGGACGACGGCCGCGGCGCCGCCGTCGTCAGCGCCCGCGCCGACCGGCCGACAGGGACGAGCGGCACGCCGACACCGGCCAGCAGGTCCACGAACTCCTGATCCGGCGGCGCGCACACCCGCACCTCCGCGCCGCGAGCCCGCAACCGCACCGCGAGCGCCGCCAGCGGTTCGACGTCCCCGCGCGACCCGTACGTCGACAACAACACACGCATTTCGCGACTCCCATTCCGCGGATTCCGGCCCTGGCGTTTCACGAATTCCAAGCCTGGGCTTTCCCCGGATTCCGATCTCGGCGTGCCGTGGATTCCGGCCTCGGCGGGTGATTCTGCGGCACGACCGGGGCCTTGCCGCAAGGCCCCCTGTGCGCTATAAATTAAGAGTGGCAAGGAGAGTGTGACCTCCTTGCCTTTGTCTTTTGCGGCCTTTGCCGGGCGTCGTCCGCTATGGACGGTCCGCTGCGGCCGGTTCGCTATGGACGGTTCGCTCTGGACGGTTCGCTATGGGCAGGCGGAACCGGTGGGGCCGTCAGGCGATGGCGTCCGGGCTTACCGAGCCGGGACCGTCCAGCAGCGCCCCACCTGGTCAAAGGCATCCGTCACGTCATGGCAAAGGACTGCGTCACGACAAAGGTCTCCGTCATGTGGCGGCGTGGCGTGGCCGGCACGATCCGATTCGGCGCACTGCCCCGGCAGACACGCGAGGTCCCGCCTCCCGACTCCCGGACCTCGGGTCTCAGTGCTCGGGTCTCAGTGCTCGGCTCTCGGCTCCCGGCTCCCGGCTGTACTCGCCGATGGTGAGGCACCCCGACCAGACGTGGGAAACTCCCCGCGTCCCATGGCAGCGGGGATCGATTCGCGGTCCGTCGCGGTCGTCGCCACCGTCCCGACACCTACTTCCGGATGCGACGCGGGCAAGAAACTTCCGTGTCGTGAATTCCGCGAGTTCGCGGTAACTGAAGGCCCTTCGACATGATCCCGAGGGCGGATTCACTACCCCGAGGGCGCATTCACTGAGTTCTGGCGGACGAACCCGTGGCTTCGTGGTCAACTCACGGGGCCGGTCTCGACGGCCGGCACCAGGTCGGCACCGAGCGGGCTGAAGTCGGCGGCGACCGGGTCGAGTCGTTGGCGTACGCCGCCGGCGACACAGCCGTGACGAGTGCGTCCGGCGAAGTCAGGTGCGAACAAATCCGGCCGGGTCGGCCAGGTAGCGGTCGAGGTCCGGGTCTTCGTGGAGTGGAGAGAACTCGTCGTGAATCTGCCATGCCGGGCCGAGTTCGGTACGAAGTCGGCCGAGCGCTTGGCGTACCGCCTCATTGAAGTCGCGGCACTCCGCTTCCCGCCACGGTCCCGGGTTCGGGGGGTAATCCCAGTTCAACGACGTGTCGTAGCGAGCTATCAGCCTGCTCAGACCGTCGCGGAGGTCGTGACTGATCGGTAGTCGGCCCAGATCAACCGGCTGCCCCCACACCTCCCAGTCCTCAAGGGCCGCCCACAGCACCGCATCTGAACCCGCATCGAAAAAGAATCTGGCGGTGGGCATGGCATCGGCCTTTCGATAACTATCGGTTCGAGCAGCCACATGGTATTCAACGAGGCTGGCGCAGCAGCCGCACAGTCTCCGGTTGCGGCCGACGCCTCGCCCTCATCTCCATCGCAGATCGATCGGACGAGGTGAGAGCTATTCGAGAACCCTGAAGCCCCGTCACCGGATCGGAGAACACCCCAGGAAGGCCGAACACAATGGCCGCATGAACAAGGGCTGAGCAGGGCTCGGCGAAATTCCCGGGATGTCGCCCAGTCTGCTGGAAGTTCCGGTACCAAAGACGCCTGTCGCGGCGGCCTCGCTTGGCGCCCGGCAGCCTTCCGGAACGGTGTGACCGGGGCCCTTTCCCGAATCCGCACGGTAGCGCCGGCGGTGTCCGCACAGGCCGTACTTCATTCGACATCGACATCGCCCATGACTTCGAGGAGGCGGGAGAGGACTCGGAGGCAGGCGTCGATCTCGGTTTCGGTGAGGTCACCGCCGGCCTGACGCAGCACTGCGCGTTCGCGGTCGATGACGGCGGTGATGGCGGCCTGGCCCTGTTCGGTCAACCGGATGAGGGATGACCTCTTGTGGGCCGGGTTGGGAACGGACTGGACCAGACCTCGCGCCGCCGCGTCGTTGACCATGCGCTGGAGGAACTGGCGGCTGAGCGCCTGCGCCCGGCCCATCTGCGGGACGGTCAACGGGCCGTGCTCGCGCAGCAGGCTGAGCACGGCCCGTACCCCCGCCGACAGCCCCTCGGCGGACATGTCTTGCTCCACCTTGCGGTGGGTGCGCCGGTACAACGGCCCCACCAGGTCGAACACCTCGGTGAGCCGGTCCGTCAGCTCTTCGGACAGCAGGTCGGGATCTGTTTCCTTCACGCCGCCATGATGGCACCTTGGTTGCCATTCTCCTCCAATAATGACACCTTGGTTGTCATGAGTGATCTGTTCTGGCTCGACACCGGCACCGGCTCACCCCTCGTCCTGCTGCACGGCGGCTTCCTGGACCACCGCATGTGGGACGACCAGATACCCGCCCTCGCCGCGCGGCACCGCGTCATCGCGCCCGACGCCCGCGGCCACGGCCGGTCCACCAACGCCACCGAACCGTTCCGGCACACCGACGACCTCGCCGCGCTGCTGAGGCACTTGGGCATCGGCCCCGCGGTCCTGGTAGGCGTCTCCATGGGGGGAAGCATCGCGGTCGACACCGCTCTGGAGCATCCGGAACTGGTCAGTGCCGTGGTCGTCAGCGGCGTCGGGACCAGTGAGCCGTACTTCACCGACCCCTGGACCACCCGAACCCTGACCGCCTGGCAAACAGCGATGGCCGCCGGCGATGTGGACGCCACCGTCGAGGCATTCACGCTCTTCGCCGCGGGCCCGCACCGCACCCTCGACGATCTCGCCCCTCAGGTCGTCGACCGCCTGCGCGAGATGACCCGCGGCACCCTGTCCAAGCACACCCCCGACGAGCCCGACCTGCGCCTCCCTGTCCGTGACACGTGGAACCGTGTCGCCAAGATCGACGTGCCGGTGCTGGCCATCAACGGAGCCATCGACTCACCCGACCACATCGGCATGGCCGAACGCCTCACCCGCACCGTCCCCAGCGGCGCCGCGATCTCGATCGACGGCACCGCCCACTACCCCAACATGGAACGCCCGGAAGCCTTCACCAAGGCCCTCGAAGACTTCCTACGCACCTTGTGACCGCAGGGCTAGCGACCGCAGGGCTAGCGACCACTGGGCTTGTGACCGCAGGGCTTGTGACCACTGGGCTTGTGACCACACGGCCGACTCATCAGCCCCGAGATCACCGACCCACCAATGGCGGCCAGACAGCTCTCCAGCCAACTGGCCGCCAACCGGGGCTCCCAACCGATCACCCTCACCGGTCACCCTCACCAGTCGCATCCGAGCCCATTACGCCCGCGGGTGCGACCCCAAGGTTCAAGACGGGTTCCAGAACAGCCCCTGTCCCTCCCGTCCCGATCACCGCGTATCGGTACGCCGTTCCAAACGGGTCCCCTGCCGCAACGTGATCGACATCAGATCGCTCGGCGCGTCCAACTCCAGCCGGTGCCAGCACCCCCGGGGAACGATCACCGCGCTGCCCGCCCGCAACCGCACCACGTCCTCGGTGCCGTCGGGCCCGGCCGGACGAAGGAAGAGGCGGAACCCGCCGGTCAGACAGCACACCGCTTCGTCGGCCTCCGGGTGCATCTCCCAGTGGTCGGCGTGCACGTCGGCGTCGGTCTCCACGTGGAACGTCGCGATCTGCCAGGCGCCGGAGTCGCCGCTCGTCATCCGTCGCCCGGCGGCGCGGACATCGCCGCCGGGGTGGATGTGCAGCGCCGAGGCGAACAGGTCGATGGGGGTGGTGGCGATCGTCGTCATGAGGGTGTTCCTTCCAGTCGGTTTTCCGTGGCGGCGTCGGATCGCGGGACGGGCGTCCCGGCATGAGGACCGGGCGTTTCTTCCGGTCGGTTCTCCGCGAGGGCTGCGGATCGCGGAACAGGTGTCCCGGCCCGGGGACCGGGCGTTCCTTCCAGTCGGTTCTCCACGAGGGCTGCGGATCGCGGAACAGGCGTCCCGACCCGGGGACAGGGCGTTCCTTCCGGTCGGTTCTCCGTGAGGGCGTCGGATCGCGGAACAGGCGTCCCGACCCGGGGACAGAGCGTTCCTTCCGGCCGGTTCTCCATGAGGGCGTCGGATCGCGGAACAGGCGTCCCGGCCCGGTGGGAACGGGGCAGCACGGCGATCGCCACGACCGCCGCGAGGGCGAAGAGGGCGGCGGCGACCGCCAGGCCGAGTGCGTAGCCGTCGTTGAGCGCGGCGGGGCCGGGGGTCGCGCCGGTGCGGTGCGCGGCGAGGGTGGCCAAGGCGGCCAGGCCGACGCAGCCGCCGAGTTGGCGGGAGCTGTTCATGAGGCCGGAGGCCATGCCGGCCTCGTCGGCGGTGACGCCGGTGGTCGCGGCGGCGACGATCGGGGCGATGACGAGTCCGACGCCGACGCCCGTGACGACGCAGGGGCCGAGTACGTCGGTGAGGAAGCCGCCGTCGGGGCGGATGAAGGCGAACCAGGCCAGGCCCGCGGTGGCCAGCAGGGCGCCGGGTACCAGGGACGCCCGGGGGGTGCGCGCCGCGGTGACGCGGGTCGCGACGAGGGTGCCCGCGACCAGGCTCGCGGAGAAGGGCAGGAACGCGGCGCCGGTCGCCGCGGCGCCCATGCCCAGGACCTGCTGCATATACAGGGACACGAAGTAGAAGGCGGCGAACTGCCCGGCCGTGGAGAGGAAGACCAGCACGTTGGCGCCGGCGACCCAGCGGCTGCGCAGCAGGCCGAGGCGCAACAGCGGGGCGGGGGCCCGGTGTTCGACGAGGACGAAGGCGGCCAGGAGCGCGACCGCGGCGGCGAGCATCGCCCAGGTGACCGGGGACCCCCACCCCTCGGCGTCCGTGCGGACCACCCCGAACACCAGCAGCCCGACGCCGCCGGTCGCCAGGACCGCGCCGAGCACGTCCGGCCGCTCGCGCCGGGCGGGGCGCGCTTCGGCGGGCACGCCCGTCAGGACCAGCGCGAGGGCGACCGCCACGATGGGCAGGTTGATCAGCATCACCCAGCGCCACCCCGCGTACTCGGTCAGCAGTCCGCCCGCCAGCACTCCCAGCGCTCCGCCTGCGGCGTTCACCCCGCTCCACACGCCGAGCGCGCGCACGCGGGACGGCCCCTCGGTGAACGTGGTGGTGAGCATCGCCAGCGCGGCCGGGGCGGTCGCGGCGGCGCCCAGGCCCTGTCCGGCGCGGGCCGCGATCAGTTGCCAGGGCGCCTGGGCCAGCCCGCCCGCCAGCGAACACACCCCGAAGACGATCAGCCCGAGCACAAACAGCCGACGCCGGCCGTAGAGGTCGCCAGCGCGGCCCCCCAGCAGCAGGAATCCGCCGAGGGTGAGCGCGTAGGCGTGCACGACCCACGACAGGCCGAGCGGCGCGAAGCCCAGCGCGTCACGGATCGCGGGCAGCGCGACATTGACCACCGACAAGTCCAGGGCGACGGCGAACTGGGCGACGGCGACCGCCGCCAGCACCACGCCCGGACGCCCCCGTACGTTTTTATACATGTAAGAAAACTACAGTCGGGAGCTCGCCGCTGTCGAGAGGTGAGAGATGATGAGGACATGCCGCAACCGTCCGCGCCGCGCGAAACCCCGCGTGAAGCACCGCCCGCAACCCCGCGTGAAGCACCGCTCGCAATCCCGCGTGAAGCACCACGCAACCCCCCGCCCAAACCCCCGCGCGAAGCACCGCACAAAACCCCGGGCCGAGCCCCGGGCCGAACCTCCGGCCGGGCGCCCGGCCGACCTCCGCGTATCTCCCGCGACGACGTCATCGAGACGGCCCGCCGGATCGTGACCGAGGAGGGCGTGCACCGGCTGACCATGCGGCGGCTGGCCACGGAAGTCGGCAGCACGCCGATGGCCCTCTACCACCACGTCCGCAACAAGGAAGAGCTGCTCGTCCTGCTGCTGGACGACTACGCCGCGCGGACGCTGCGCCGCCCCGAACTGCCCGCACACCCGCGGGAACGGATCATCACCACCGCCGCCACGCTCCACGAGGCGCTCGCCGCCTGCCCCTGGATCGTGGAGGTACTGACCGCCGACGACCTGATGTCCACCTCCGCGCTGTGGTTCGTCGAGCAGATCGTGGACGGCCTGATCGCCTGCGGCCTGTCCCCCGAGCGAGCCGTGCACGGTTACCGCACGATCTGGTACTACACCGTCGGAGAGATCGTCGTCCGGACGACGGCGGACCGGCGGCGCGCGGACGACGACCGTGCGACCTACCGGGAGCGGGTCTTCGGCGATCTCGACGCGGCCGAACTCCCCCGGCTGGCACAGGTCGCGGACCGCTGGGCGCCACTGACCGCCGAGGACACCTATCTGGACGGGCTCCGCGCGTTGGTGGCCGGGCTCCTTCCGAAGGGCTGACGGGTCCGGCGCCGATGTGGTCGCCACCGAGCCGCCCGCCGCGATCCTCGCCCGCGCCCTGGGCATCGACGTCATCTCGTTCTTCACGGTCCGCTACGGCGGGAAGTCGGCCGGCAGCGCGCGCCACTTGCAGCCCGAATCGGTCGGATACCGGATCGCGTCCACGATCTCGCGACGGGGCCACTTCTCCGGGCGCCCGCCGCGCGGGGTGCGGCAGGCGGGCACCGGCAGGAGGGGCTCCAGGACCACCCACTCGGCGTTGGTGGTGTCGGTGGGTAGGTGCGTCGGCGCACGGCGTCCCCTTTGAGCTGGATCATGGCCAGGGTCAGGCGGCGATCAGCAGGTCCAGGGCCCCGACGCGGTCCTCCTTGCGGTCCTTGGGGGCCACCGCGGGCCGGCGCAGGAAGTCGCTGGTGACCGGGGAGAAACTCGCCCAGTTCGACCGCCGCGCACCCGGCGGCACGGCGATCAACCTCGATGTGCCGCGCATAGTGCCAGCTCAACCGAGCCGGGCGAAGAAGGGAAGGAGGGCCCTGGGATCATCAGGGGATGGCCAGCAATGAGATCCGGTTCGACTGTCAGCGCCGCGACGGTTATGACAACGCGCATGAGGTCATCCCATGCGTCGACGGAAAAGCGCTCACCGACCTGATCGACAAGTTCGAAACCGAGGCCGGGATGCAGCCCGCAGGCGACGCCTACGGCGGTCTGATCCCGGAGTTCTTCCGGTTCGGACCGATGACGGACCACTTCCACGGACGGTCCACCAAAGCCATGGGGCCGAAGACACCTGTTCTCGGCTGTGAATGCGGCGAGTGGGGCTGCTGGCCGCTCACGGCCCGCATCACCGTGACAGAAGATCTCGTGATCTGGGACTCCTTCGAGCAACCCCACCGCCCGCAACGCGACTACATGGCGTTCGGTCCCTTTCAGTTCGACCGGAATCAATACGATGACGCCTTGCAGGCTCTGAGCGCGGAAATGAGACCCGATAGCACGTGATCGCACCCCATCCACCCCAGCGGGAAGCGTTCGGCCGACCATCCCCATAAGTGCGGAGAAGAAATCGGGACTGCGCGAGCGTCGGCTCCGGCCCCACCCGAGCGACGTGATCGCCCCGACTGCGGACGGGGTGTCATCGTGAATGGACGCGCTACCTACGTGGGCAGTTGCTTGACGGTCTTGACGACGCTGGCCCGTGCGTGCTCGCCCCGCAGTTCGCGCGGCCAACGCTCGTCGATGGCGAACGCGGCTTTTCCGCCGTCAGCACATACGTATGCCCAACTCGCGGTCGGGTTCGGCGCCGGAACCACGACGGCTTACCGCTATGTCACCGAGACTGCGAGCTCCTGGCCACCCCCGCCCCCAGCCTGACCGACGCGGTGCGGACCGCGTCGGAGAAGGCATACCTCCTCCCGGACGGCACACTCCTGCCGATCAACCACATCGCCGCGGACCGGCCGTTCCACAGGCCAGCAGGCCGTGAACCGGCCCCACGCGAAGATCCGGGCCCTCGCCGAGCAGGCCGTCGCCACCCTCAAGCCCTGGCGGCTCCTCCGCGAACCCCGGTGCTCGACCACCCGGATCACAAGCCTCGTCCAGGCCGGACTGTCCCCACCCTTCATCCGACCAGCTCAGAGTGAGGGTGGAAAAGGCTCAGTGGTTCCGCGCTCCTCTCTCGCCGTGGCGAGATCGGCGCTGACCGAAGGCCGGTTCGTGGGGTGGCAGCGGGGCCGCCCCGGAGGAGGGCGGGGGGCGGGTATAAGTATAAGCCGAATGCGGCGCGCACCCCGGTGGGGGGGGCCACAAAAACAAAAATACAAAAAAAAA
>NZ_JBEXNM010000071.1:0-45159 GCF_040611095.1 Streptomyces sp. NPDC003077
GCCCGGCCCGGGGGGCCCCACCCCCGGCCCGGTAGGACGGGGGGGGGGGCGTGGCGCTGACGGGGTCCGCGCACCGCCCCGCTCGGCGTGTCCGGAGCGTCTCAGGCGCCCGGCGGTACCCGGGACGGGCGGCCGGAGCCGCGTGTCAGGGAGTATCCGAAGATCCCGGCGAGGGCTGCCAGCAGGCCGCCCAGCGCCGTCCACACCCATCGGTCGGACCAGTGGCCCGAGGACCAGCCGCCCTCCGGCTCCAGCGCGCCGGCGGACCGCTTGCCCGCCGACGACGCGGGCGACGCGCTCTGGTCATCCCCCGGGCTCTCACCGTCCTTCGGGCTCGCCGAGGCGACGCCCGGCACGAGCGGGGCGGACAGCTTGCCGTCCACGGCGTACGCGCCGCCCGCTTCGGCCACGGTCGGCTCGAACGCGGCGCTGACCGGCAGGCCCAGGTCCTCCTGCGGCAGGCCGGTGACCGTCAGCCGTACGTAATAGGCGCCCGGCAGCGGGTCGTCGGACCACTGCTCCGCCCAGGAGCGGACCGTGCGCAGCGTGCAGGACAGCTCCACCGAGGCCGCGTCCGCCGCCGCCGTCCTGGACTGCGCGCCGTACGCGCACGCCTGACGGCGGCGCAGCCCGTCGTAGACGTCCAGCCGCCAGGTCGAGGCGCCGTGCCGGGCCGCCTTCGGCAGCGTCACCGTCGCCTTCATCGTGGCGCGCTGCCCGGTGTCCACGGGCACCACCCAGTACAGGTAGTCGCCGCTGGACGCGCCGGCTGTCGCCCGCTGCCCCGGCTGGACCGGTGTCGCGGTGCGGAAGGAGGTCCCCGCCTCGGTCGGCCCCGCAGCGGCGCCACTCGGCGAGGACGAAGACGAGGACGACGGCGACGGGCTGTCCGCCAGCGCGGAGCCCGCCGTGCCGAAGAGCGCGGCACCCGCCAGCAGGGCCGCGGTCACAAACCTACGGTTGCGCATCAGTTGGTCCTCCAGACGGCGATACGCCAGCGCGAGAGCCAGCCCCACAGCAGACCGGCCACCAGACCGGCGACCGCCAGCGCGCCCAGCAGCCACCAGCCCCGGCCCAGGCCGAAGGAGGCGACGTCCGAGGCGGTGGAGGGGCCGTCCACGAGGTCGATGGCCAGTTCCACCGGCAACCCCGGCTCGGTCTTGACCGAGGCGGGGGCCGCGAAGGAGTTGCTGAGCTGGAGGCAGACGGTCTCCGGCGCGTCCTTCGCGTCCCCGTCGGCGTTCTTCAGCAGCGCCTTGGGGTAACGCAGCCCGGATGAGATGACGTCGGTGCGCCCGTCGCCCGCCTCCGAGCCGCGCACGATCTCCCGGCCGTGCACGGTCGAGGCGCGCAGCAGGATGCCGTAGTCGTTGTTGACGGCGCGGTCGGCGCCGATGCTCGCCGAGGCCCGCAGTTCCTGGCCGGGCCGCACGTCCACCCGGTACCAGCGGTGCTCGGCGAACTTCTCGCGGTCGCTGTAGAGGCCCGGCTTGAGCACCGGCGCCTTGGCACACTGATCCGCGCCCTGGACCGCCACCGGGTTCACCACCGGATCGGCGGCCCGGTCGACCAGTTGGTGCACGCGGTCCCGGAGTTCGCTGGTGTGCTGGACGGAGGTGTAGGTGCCGCCGGTGGCCTCCGCGATGCAGCTGAGCTGGCGGCGGGTCTTGGCGTCCGGCAGCAGCCCGAGCGTGTCCACGGTCAGGTGGATGCCCTGGGCGGCGATGTCCCGCGCCACCTCGCACGGGTCGAGCGGGGCACAGGTGTCCTCGCCGTCCGTGATCAGCACGATGCGGCGGGTCGCGTCACCGCCCTTGAGGTCGTCGGCCGCGCCCAGCAGCGCCGGGCCGATCGGCGTCCAGCCGGTGGGTGCCAGCGTCGCCACCGCGGTCTTCGCCTCGGTCCGGTCCAGCGGCCCGACCGGGTAGAGCTGCTTGGTGTCCTTGCACCCGGTCTTGCGGTCGGGGCCCGGGTAGTTCGCGCCGAGGGTGCGGATGCCCAGCTGCACCTCGCCCGGCACCGCGTCCAGCACCTCGTTGAACGCCTGCTTCGCCGCCGCCATCCGGCTCTGCCCGTCGATGTCGCGGGCCCGCATCGATCCGCTGACATCGAGCACCAGCTCGACCTTGGGGGAAGGCTTGTCCGTGTCCGGTTCTCCGGCGGCTGCCGCGGTGGTGGGGCTGAGTCCCACGGCCAGGGTGGCGAGCAGCCCGCATACCCCGGCCACCAGCCGTTTTCTTGTGATCATCGCCGGATCGTATTGATGATCGGGGTCGGTGATCAAAACGGGGCGGGATCGGCTGACGCGAAGTCAGGGGTCGGAGCACCGGTCAGGTCGCGCCACTTGGGCGCCAGGAGCGTTCGGAGCGCGGACGGCATACGAGCGGTGCGGGGTGGCGTCCGGATGTGTCCGGGGAGCGTGCGGGAGCCGTCGGCGGCTGTCCCGCCGACCGGCCTTCGTCCACCGTCCGGGCCCCGGGCGGTCAGAGGCGGGCCTGGTCGTGGTGCGGTGCCCGGCGCCGGAAGCCGCGGCCTGCGCCGCGTCGGCGGGGCGCTGTTGTGGCCGCGGCCGGCCGCGTACGTGCGGGCGCGGGGTGGTCCGGTCAGTCGGTGGTCATGCGGGACGGGGCGCGGGGGGTGCCGTGCCGATCCAGGATTCCTTCGACGATCCTCATCAGCCGGTCCCCCGCCTGGTCGATGCTTCCGTTCTGCGTGCTGACCTGCGCGCCTTCGAGGAGGAAGGTGATCTCGGCCGCGGCCTGCTCGGGGTCGGGCAGCCTGGCCTCGGTGCACATGCCGACCAGTCTGCGGGTCTGGTGGGCCTTGTGCTCCTCGATCACCTGCCGTGCGGGGTGGGAGCGGTCGGGCAGCTCGGCGAGGGAGTTGACGAACGGGCAGCCCCGGTGTGAGAGCGCCGGCAGCCCCTCGGCGATGAAGCGGGCCAGGCCCAGGATCTGTTCCCTGGGCCGGCCGGGGTAGGCGGTCTCGACCCGGTCGAAGGCCGCCTGGTAGTCGGCGGCGACGATCCGCAGCCACTCCGCGACCAGCGCGTCCTTGGTTTCGAAGTGCCGGTAGATCGCCATTTTGGTGGTCTCGGCCCGCTCGGCGATCGCCTGGACGCCCACCCGCCGGATCCCCTCGCTCTGGAAGAGCTCTTCCGCCGCGTCGAGGATGCGCTCGCGCGGCGGCAGTTTGGCCACCCTGCTCGGCCTTCTGGTGGTCGATGCCATGACTGCTCCGTGACGTTCGGTCGTTTGTGCGGGCGGGTCCCCTCGCCTCTGCTACGGTACCAATCCGTTCCACGCGATACCGATCGGTATCGCTGGAGACCGATCGGTATTACTTCTTGTCCTGGAGTGACAGTGAGAGTTTCCGAGTACGTGAGCTTCGACGCGGTCGGGCTCGCGGAGTTGGTGGCCGGCGGCGAGGTGACCCCCGCCGAGGTGGAGGCAGCCGCACACGAGGCCGCGCGGGCGGTCAACCCGCGGATCAACGCCGTCGTGGAGACCTGGCCGGCCGACGACGAGCCCTCCCCCGGCAGCTCGCCGCTGGCCGGCGTCCCGTTCCTGATCAAGGACATCGGCGTCCCCATGGCCGGCAGGCCCATGGAGCTGGGCAGCCGTCTCGCGGCCGGCCACGTCGCCGGCGCCGACTCCTCCCTGATGCGGCGCTTCCGCCGCGCCGGCCTGGTGACGTTCGGGCGTACCGCGACGCCGGAGATGGCCTACGGCATCACGACGGAGCCCGTGCTGTACGGCGCGACCCGCAACCCGTGGGATCTGGAGCGGAGCGCGGGCGGATCCAGCGGGGGCGCGGGCGCGGCGGTCGCCGCCGGGGTGGTCCCGATCGCCCACGCCACCGACGCCGCGGGCTCGCTCCGCGTCCCCGCCGCCTACAACGGCCTGTTCGGGCTCAAGCCCACCCGTGGCCGGGTCTCCATGGGCCCCGGTGCCGACGAGGTCTTCAGCGGCCTGGCCGTGCACGGCAGCGTCAGCCGCACCGTACGCGACAGCGCCGTCCTGCTCGACCAGATCCGCGGTCCGGAACCGGGTGACCCCTACTTCGCCCAGGAGCCGTCGCGGCCGTACGCGGAGGAGGTCACCCGCCATCCGGGCTCGCTGCGGATCGGCGTCCTCTGCCAGGCGTGGGGCGGACGCCGCACCACCCCACCGGTCGCCGATGCGCTCGCCCGCACCGCGCGCCTGCTCGAATCCCTCGGCCACCGGGTGGAGGGGGCCGAGGCAGACCTGGGAAGCGACTGGGAGGAGTTCGTCCTGGCCAACGCCCGCGTGTGGACGGCGAACCTCGCGGCCTCGATCGACGAGCTGGCCGCGGCCTTCGACCGGCCCGTCGACTCCTCGACCCTCGAACCGGTGACCCTCGCCGGCCACCACTACGGACAGCGGGTCACCGGCCCCGAGTTCGTGGCCGCTCTCGGGATCCGGAACCGCGTCGCCCGCAGCCTGGCCCGGTCCTTCGACGCGTACGACGTGCTGCTCACCCCGACCTTGCCGGAACTTCCCGTGCCGTTGGGCACCTACGCCCAGGGCGCGGAGGCGCTGGACGGCCCGGGCTGGATCGACCGCGTCTTCGACCGCTCGCCGTTCACCGCGGCGTTCAATGTGGCGGGCACGCCCGCCATGTCCGTGCCGGTGACGGCCGACGCCGAGACGGGGCTCCCGATCGGGATGCAGTTCGCCGCCGGTTACGGACGCGAGGACCGCCTCTTCCGCCTCGCCGGCCAACTCGAAGAGGCCTGCCCTTGGGCGGACCGGACCCCCGCGGTGTGGGCGGGGGAACGTACGGGCCGCTGAGGAGCGCTCCTGGAGGGCCGGCGATCCGCGGAGACAAACACCCGTCTCGCCGGCCCCGCGCCGCGGGGCCGCGCTCTCCTCCTTCTCCTCCTCGACTCCTCGACGCCTCGACCGGGAACCGGCCCCTTGCCGCTCGACCAGGCCGAACGGGGCCGGACGCCTTCGGCGCATCGCCGGCTGCCCGTCGCACGCTCGGCCCGGCGTCGCCTGGCACCGCACCGTCCACCGGCCCGCGTCGCCTGGCGTCGCACCGCACCGCGCCGTCCGGTGAGAGCCCCGGCCCGTCCGCCCCTTCACCTGGTGATCGATGCGGTGCAGCATGTGGTCCGTCCCTCGCCCATGCCGCGCTCGCACGAGAACGGTCGGCCATGAACACCCTTACGGAATCCTCCGCGCCCAAGCCCCCGGCCCCGCGACGCGCCGTCATCGTCGGCGGCGGGCTCGCCGGCATGCTCGCCGCGGCAGCGCTCCACGAGGCCGTCGACACCATCACCATCCTGGAGCGCGACGAACTCCCCGCGGACGCGGCCCCGCGCAAAGGACTGCCGCAGGCCCGCCACGCCCATCTGCTGTGGTCCGGGGGCGCCCGGGCCATGGAAGACCTGCTCCCCGGCATCACCGACGCGTGGATCGCGGCGGGCGCGCGGCGCATTCCCCTGCCCACCGGCCTGGTCTTCCTCAGCCCCCAGGGCTGGTTCCAGCGCTGGGAGGAAACACACTTCACGATCGCCTGCAGCCGCGACCTCATGGACTGGGCGGTGCGCGTCCGCGTCCGGGCCCTGCCGAAGGTCACCGTCCTGACCCGAACCGAACTCCTCGCCCTGTCGGGCAGCGCCCAGCGTGTCACCGGCGTGCGCTACCGCACCGCGGAGGGACAGGAGGACACCTTGCCTGCGGACCTGGTGGTGGACGCCGGCGGGCGCGGCTCCCGCGCTCCCGACCTCCTGGCCCGGCTCGGCATCCCGCCCGTGCCCGAACGCGAGGTCGACTCCGGCCTCGTCTACGCCAGCCGCGTCTTCCGCGCACCGGCCGGAACGGAGGGGTTCCCGGTGGTATACGTCCAGGCCAACGCCCAGGAAGCACGGCCGGGGCGGGCCGCGACGCTCGTCCCCATCGAGGGCGGCCGATGGCTGGTGACGCTCTCGGGCACCCGGGGCGGTGAACCCTCCAGCGCCAACGAGGCGTTCGCGCCGTTCGCCCGAGCCGTGCGGCACCCCCTCGTCGGTGAGCTCATATCCCACGCCGAACCGCTGACCGACGTGGTGGTCACCCGCAGCACCGTCAACCGCCGCAGATACTTCGAGAAGGCCGAGCGCTGGCCCGAGGGATTCGTCGCGCTGGGGGACGCGGTCGCCTCGTTCAACCCCGTGTACGGGCACGGCATGTCCGCAGCGGCCCAGGGCGCGCTGGCCCTTCGCCGGCTCGTCGCCACCGAGGGCCTCGGCCGCGCGGGACTGGCGCGTCGCGTCCAGCGGGCCCTGGCCCGGCCCGTGTCCCTGGCGTGGAACCTGTCCACCGGGCAGGACATCTTCTTTCCCGGCGTCGTCGGGGGGAGCCCCACCCTCGCCGACCGCGTGCTGAGCGGGTACGTCGCACGCCTGCAGAAGACCGCGACCGGCTCCTCCCGGGTCTCCAAGGCGCTCACGGACGTGATGACGCTCCAGGCGCCGCTGACCACCCTCGTCACGCCCGGGCTCCTCTGGTCCGCGGCGCGCGGGCCCCTGCGCCGCCCCCTGGAGGGACCGCCCCTGACCGCGCGGGAGCGGCGGGCCCGCCGCGAGGCACCCCGGACGGCCCACGGCGCGGGCTGACCGGCGGCGATCCGCCCGTCCGAAGGGCGGCTTCCCCGCGCTCCCCTACTGGTACCGGTCGGCCGTCCTCCGCCGCACTGCTCGCGATCAGCGGTCGGCGGAGCCGTGATCCACCGGCTGAGCACGTTCCCTCGGGTCCCAGTGCGGTGACGGTGTGGCGGAAGACGGTGCGTCCGTCCGCTGCCGCTTCGGCCCGTACGAGGACGCCCGTCGCCGGGTCCACGGTGAAGTGGCACGTCAGGGCCTCGTCCGGGGCCCAGGCGCTGAACGGGAAAGTGCGCAGGGGACGGACCGTGGCCCGGAGGGAGCCGGGTGATGCGGCCGTGACGTGGGCGAGGTGGGAGACGATACGGGCCGGGGTGAGGAGTTCGGCCAGGCGGGCTGCCGCCGGGCTGGTCCGGTCCGGTGCGTAGTCGCCCGTCATCGTCAGGGTGTCCCGGTCGCGGGAGACCGTCCAGGAGCGGGCGGAGGGCACGGACGTGAGGGAGAGGTCGTCATGGGGATCGGCCTCGATGTGCACTTCCGCGGTCAGACGGACGGGCTCCAGCAGGGTGGTGGCCATGCGGGCCAGGGTCGAGGCCGCCCGCGCCGAAGAACGCACATCACGGATGTTCAGTTCGCCGACCCGGGCCGTCGCCAGAGTGCCCCGTTCGTCGTGGAGCTGGGCGGAGCGGAGGACGCCCGTGTCCGGGTCGAGCCGGACGGCCAGGCTGTGGGCGCCCGGTGGCAGCCAGGGGTCGGTGGGGACGGCGAACAGCGGGTGGGGAGTGAGGGTGAGGTCGATGCCCTCCCGGCCGCGGCATGCCCGGATCACCGACCCGATGCCCCGGATCAGGCGGGCCGGGTCGAGCAGTACGGCCCACGGCTCGTCGCTGTCCTCTTCCCGGAGGCGGCGGGAGGAGATCCCGTCCAGGGGGAAACGCTGCCGTCCCCCGTGCCGCCGGGTCGTCGGGTCGCCCACCACGGCGGCGCCGAAACGGCCGCCGAGCTCCGCTTCGGTGGCGCGTGCCGCGTACTCGATGTCGATCACCGCGTCTATGAGCGCGTCCTCGGCGGCCGTCGACGCGATCCGGGACAGTGCCCAGGCGGTCAGCCGCTCACCGTCCGTGGGCGGGTCGCCCAGCCAAGGGGTAGCTGTCATGAGGCCCAGGTCTCCTCTGTGCCAGGACGGTTCGGTGCCCATTGCACGTACAGTACGCGGTACGGATGGCCCGGCGGCGGCGCGCCGATGACCTCGATGGTGTACGAGCCGCCGTTGTTGTCCATGGTCCGGCAGCCGGGTTCGGTGATCCCGGCCCCGCGGGCCAGGACCTTCTGCCGCCGGGTGTCCTCGTCCGGGATGCCGGACGCGTCGATCGTGCTGTGCGGCATGAAGGAGACGTACGGGGGGCGAAGCGGCCGTGACGGTGACCTGACGGGCCGTCCGGCATCGGGCCGGAGCTTCTTCCCGGTGGGACGCCCGCAATCCGGCTGTCGCGGTGCCGTCTTGTGCCGGCGGCCGTCCCACTGGCCCGCCACCAGCGGTGCCGCCGTGGTCTCGGGCGGTCGGAAGGACCGGGCCGGGGGACGGTGACGCCGCCGCCGGTTCCGACCACTGGGCCCGGGGCGGCTCGGGCGACGATTCCGCGCAGGAGACGAGCGGGGCGGCGGCACCGCAGGCCGCCGCCCCGCTCACCATCGCGCATGCTCTTTGTGCGTTCGAGCACTCGGCCGACCGGCTCTCGCACGGCTTCTCGTGCCGCCTGTGCGACCAGCGCCAGGCTTGATCCGGTCGGGTCGGCCGAGTCGCTCGGTTCGTCAGCCAGTCCCGTCAGTCGGCCCGGTCAGTCGGTCCGGTCCGCCCGTTCGTCCGGCAGGGAGCTGGCCGGGCGTTCCGGTACGGCGGTGGTGGTGCGGGTGATGGCCTCGGCGTTCTCCGCCGCTTTCCGCGGGTCGGTGACCCACAGGCGGTAGAAGTCGAACGGGCAGTCCGCCACCCCCGCCGTGCCTTCCCCCGCGGCCTGGATTCCGGAGTAGCCGCGGTGCAGCAGCTTGAACAAATGGTTCTGGGACTGGTCGTAGGTCCGCGCGTCACGAATGGCCGATACCGAGAGTTGCGCGAATTGGATGCCGTACTCCTCTTCGCCGGTCTCGCCCAGGGTGCGGCCGTCGAAGCCGATGATCGCGGAGTGGCCGAAATACGAGTACACCCCGTCGAAACCGGTGGCGTTGGCCACGGCGACGTAACAGTTGTTCGCCCAGGCCATGGCTTTGGCCATCAGGACCTGCTGTTCCTTGGCCGGGTACATGTAGCCCTGGCAGCGCACGATCAGTTCGGCGCCTTTCATGGCGCAGTCCCGCCAGATTTCCGGGTAGTTGCCGTCATCGCAGATGATCAGCGAGATCTTCAGCCCTTTCGGCCCTTCGGTGACGTACGTGGAATCGCCCGGATACCAGGCTTCCACCGGACACCACGGAAGGATCTTGCGGTACTTCTGCACGATCTCACCCCGGTCGTTGATCAGGACGAGGGTGTTGTACGGCGGGGTGTCGGGATGGTTCTCGTGCCGTTCGCCGGCGAGGGAGAAAACGCCCCATGTGCGGGCCGTTCGGCAGGCCGCGGAGAAGATCTCGGTCTCCTCGCCCGGAACGGCAGCCGCGGTGGCGTACATTTCATCCGTGTCGTACATGATTCCCTGGGTGGAATACTCGGGGAACACCACGAGATCCATTCCGGGCAGGCCGGTCTTCATGCCCACCACCATGTCGGCGATCTTGCGGGCGTTGTCCAGCACCTCTTCCCTGGTATGCAGGCGGGGCATCTTGTAGCCGACCACCGCGACGCCGACCGTGTCCGGGCTCGACGCGATGTCACCGTGCCGCATGGTTCGCTCCTTCCCGTTCACCGGCTATTCCCGTCCGTCCCTTTCCTTTGGATCCTTCGGACGGAGAACACCAGGAAAGCGTGAGCCGCGCGGAGTGGGCTAGCCTCGGGACCCGCGGCCAACCGGGTCCGGCCTTGATCGGCTTTACGGCGGTGGGGGCGCGCGGCGATCACCGCCAGGGCCGTATCAAGGCGCCGGGCCGGTCCCCTGCGTCCGCCCGAGCCACGACCGTGCGGGGCGAGACCCGTGACGGGGCACGGCCGCGCTCAGCGTCTCCGGCGTACCGGGCGGGTCCAGCCTGCTCGCCAAGCCGCCTGGCGACCACCGCACGCCCCTGGTGCGAGCCCGGGCGGACAGGGTCAGGGGCGCAGGCCCTTCAGCCCGTCGTAAGCGGCCATCACGATCTCCAGTCCGCGGTTGTCGCCCTCGGGAACGAGCATCTGGTTCGTCACGTACGCCACCACCATGCGGGCATCGGGCTCGATCATGACCATCGACCCGCCCCAGCCGCCCCAGCCGTAGGTGCTGCCGAACAGCCCGTAGCCCAGGCCGTAGCGCATCGCCATGCCGAGGACGCGGTCCTCGCCCCTGAACTGCTCCTCCCATGCACGGTCGCAGCCCGCCTGCGACAGCAGCCGCACTCCGCGCGCCGCTCCCCCGCACGCCATGACCGACTGTACGAGGGCCACGGAGCGGGCGTTGCCGAATCCGCTCGCCGCGGGGATCTCCGCGCGGCGCCAGGCCACGCTGTTGCCGTCACGCACCCGCAGCCGGGTCCCGGCGGCAGGGGGAGCGCTGCCGGGCGCGCTCGCGGCGTAGTCCTCGTCCCGCGACGGCGGCGGAAGGGTGGGCGAGACCCGGTGGTCGTGCTCGGCGGACAGCCCGATGTGGAAGTCCGCGCCGAGCGGCCCGGCCACCTCGTCCGCGAAGAACGCGCCCACACCGCGGCCGGTGATCCGGCGCACGACCTCCCCGACGAGGAAGCCCTGGGTGATCGAGTGGTATCCGGCCGCGGTGCCCGGCTCCCAACGGGGGGCCTGCGCGGCCAGCCGCGCCGTGGCGGCCGGCCAGTCGTAGAGGTCCTCGACCGTCCCCTCCCAGTCGGGCAGGCCCGCGGTGTGTGCGAGCACGTGCCGCACCAGCACGCCCTCCTTGCCCGACGCGGCGAACTTTGGCCAGTACCGGGCGACCGGCGCCGCCAGGTCCAGTTCGCCGCGGTCGGCCAGGATCAGGGCGCACAGCGCCGTCATCGTCTTGGTGGTGGACCAGACGTTGGTGATCGTGTCGCGCTGCCACGGGAACACGCGGTCCGCGTCGGCGAAACCGCCCCAGACGTCCACCACCGGCTCACCGTCCACGAAGACCGCCGCCGACGCCCCCGTGTCCCCCGCGTCCAGCAACCCCGCCAGCGCGCTGGGCACCGCGGAGAACAGATCATCATAAGTGCCGTGTATTTCGGCCATGCACGGAATTGTGTCCGCATGGCCACACCGCGGTCACCCGAATTCGGTGGCGACGGGGGGCACCGCCGCGCCGGTGCGGAACCCGTCGGCCGATGTCCTGCCGTCACCGGCGACCCCGGCGGGGAACCGGCGCCTGGCCGGCGGCCTCGGCCGCCCGTGTGTGGCTGGGCCCCGCTCCCCTCCGTCCTCCAGCGGGTCCTTCGGAATCGGCTGGAGGGCGGACCGGGGAAAGGGCGTCACAGCGGACTGCGGGCCGCACGTCCGCGCACCGTCAGAGGGTCTTGACCCTCTTCGTGTAGGCGTACGGAAGGCCCTCAAGGCTGCTCAGATCCACCTCGGAACGGACGGCGTCGCCCTTGCCGAAGGGCAGGCTGTCCGCGGCGGCGGGCATCGTGACCTGTATGTCGTGCACCTCCTCATCACAGGTCAGCTTGTGGATCGAGGTGGAGCCCCGGGGATTGTCGACGTTCCAGTCCCGGTCGGCCAGCTCCCAGGAGACGCTCATGTACAGCTCGGGGGTCCGCTCGCAGACATAGGTGACGCCGACGGTGACGGCCTTGTTCGGCGCGAGCGCGATGTCGCGGATGATCACGTTGTTGTTGAGGGAGCCGGGCCAATCGCTCTGGGCGACCGCCGGAGCGGCAGTGGCCACGGCACCCGTACCGATCGCGAGGACGGCGAACGCGGTGGCGCCGAGGCGGCGAATCCGTGCGGACTGCATGCTGCATCTCCCTTTTTCCGGCCGGGGGTTGGTACAGGGCTCCGGCATCATCACACCGTCCTCTCTCGCCGTGCTCTCGGTTCGTCCTTGGCGGTCATCAGGTACCGGTGGGTGCGCTGCCGCCTGGCCGCGGGCCCCGCCGGACAGGCGGCGTCGCCGTCTGAGATCCTGGCCGGATGGACACAGACGGGCACCCTGAAGTACAGCTGACGGTACGGCCGTTCACCGACGAGGACACCGGCTGGGTGCGTGAGCTGTTCACCGCGCGCTGGGGAGGGACCGTCTCGGTGAGCCGCGGGGTCGCTCACGACACCACGGCCCTGCCGGGATTCGTGGCGCGACGGCACGGGAGGCGGGCCGGCGTCGCGACGTACCGCGTCGATGGCCGCGAGTGCGAACTCGTCACGCTCGACTCCGTGCGGCAGGGAGTCGGGGTGGGCAGCGCGCTGGTGGATGCCGTGGTCCGGGCGGCACGCGCGGCAGGGGCCTGCCGCCTGTGGCTGGTCACGACGAACGACAACGTGCGGGCCTTGCGGTTCTACCAGCGTTACGGTTTCGACCTCGTCGCCCTGCACCGCGACGCCGCGGATCAATCGCGCCTGCTCAAACCGACGATCCCCGCACTCGGCCTGGACGACATCCCGATCCGCCACGAGCTTGAACTCGAACTTCCGCTGTCGTGAGGCGCCGAACCGCTTGCGGGTGCTGCCGCCGCCCCGGCTGCCGTCCGCACCGCGGACCAGCCGTGAACCGTCGGCAGATCAGTCCTCCCTCATAGAGCGCAGGAGCCGGGCCCGTTGGCCGGTCCTACCGCTGCTCTCCCTGTCTGCTCGCGGTGGGTGGCGGAAGACACCCTGATCAGGCACCACCCCGGCATGGCGCCGCAACGCGTCTTCGATCATTTGGCTTGAGCGGATGACCACGGCCGCTGTCCGTTCCTGCGGCCATATGGCGACGAGGTAGTACTCAAGCGGCTCCTCGCCGACTCCGTCCGGGTTGGCCGCGCGCCCCCGGGCATGGACGCGCATGCGGTACCAGCCCGGCCCGTGGGGGTTCAGCACCGGGAGGTCGTCCGGCGTGATCACGTAACCGGAATGGACGCGCAGGTCGCCTTCGACGGTCCGGACGCTGATCTCCACGATCTCGTCCCACTCAGCGGCATCCACCGCCGGCGGGGCGTCGAGGACTTCGGCCCGGATGCTTACGTTGCCGGTGTTGATGCCGGTGAGGATCCACGCTCCGAGATCCATCGGCGCGGCGAGACCGTTGGACCATCGCACCGTGTCCATGGGCACCGGGGCGTCGTCCGAGACGGCGAAGATGCCCTCGTTGACGAACATGACAGACGATGTGGTCACGCGTACGAAACTAGTGCCTCCTGACGGGCGGCGCTCCCCCGTGTGGCTGTGTCAGTAGGTCGGGATGGCGTTTGCAAGCGGCTTCGGACGGCGTTCCGGGACTGAATCGTTGATCGACATCAGCGAGTTCCGATGTCGCTTGTACGTGCGGAGCACGTTTACCCGGTCGATGTGCTCCGTCCGTCGCCGGCCCTCGGACCGCGAGATGTGGCGGTGCACGGCCGTGCCCCCGGCGGCGTGCCGGGCCGGGGGCACGGAGGAGCAGGGCTCTAGGCGAAGTTCTGCTGAACGGCCCAGGCGCTGTTGTCGGAGCCGCGGTAGACGACCACGACGCGGTTGTCGTGGTACCTGGCCGGGACCGGCCGGCCACGGTGCCGCCCAGGTGGGCGGCGTCGGCGAAGTCGTCGCCGTTGGCCTGTTTCTGCTCGCAGACGTACAGGGCGCGGGTGTCGGCGATGACGAAACCTCCAGGCGGCCGTCCATGGCCAGGACCGCCACCGGCGTTTCCCCGATCTTGCCCTGGGTGGTGCCCGGGATGTTGTAGACCATGCCGTGGCCGGCGGGCTGGACGGCGTGGTAGCCGACGTTGCCGGCCCGCCACAAGACGCGGATGCGCCCGTCCGCGTCGGTGACGGCCGTGGGCGGCCCGATGACCCCGGCGTTGCGCGCGGAGACGATGAAGTAGCTGCTCCAGCTGCTGGTGCTGTCGGGGCTCTTCTCCCTGATCCCCCAGATCTCGTCGGCCGCACCGTGGACGAAGACCTGGATCAGGCCGTCGCCTCCGAGCACGCGGCCGGGGCCAGTGAGTTGTGCGTGCCGGTGTCGCCGGCCAGGCTCTCGGGCCGGTTCCAGCCGCTGGGGTAGGTCACGCTCGTCTGGCAGACGTGCCACAGCGCCCGGTCGGTGCCGTTGTAGAAGACCGAGACGCGGCCGTCCGCGTTCAGGGCCACGGCCGGGTCGCTCGCCGCACCGGAGGCGATCTTCGTGAGCGCGTACGCGTCGGTGTTCAGCCCCGCCTGCCGGGCGGCCCAAATGCTGTCGTCCGGGCCGCGCCACACGACGCTGATGATGCCGTCGGGGGCACGCACGGCCACCGGGGAACCCGCGACGTTTCCGGCGCTTCCGGCGATCGGTGTCCAGTCGCCCCAGGTCCCGTCCCGCTTCTGCGACCTGACGTACAGGTCCCAACCGCCGCCCCGCACGAAGACCGACAGGCGGTCGTCCGCGTTCGCGGCCACCGCCGGATCAGCGGTGATCCCCCCTTCGAGAGTGAACGGCGATGCCCAGACCAGCCCCGGAGTGGTCGAAGGTGCCATGGAAGCCTCCCCTTACCCCACTCGCACTGCACGACACGGCGAACCGGCAGGACCGCGCCATCTCGGCGCAGGCGCACACCCGCCCGGCGTAGACGATGCTGGTGGCCGGCCGCGGCGACAAGCCCGGCTTCCAGCCTGTTCATCCGGCATCTGAGGCGGCAAACGGCGGGAACGTCTGCTCGTCGTCCGCGCGGTGGTGAACCGGGTGCCGAGCCTCGCCCGCCGATCTGCACCAGCGCCGACGTCGGCGGCCGTCGTTCGCGGACGGGCCCTCGCCGCGGGCCTCCAGCGCGACCGCGTCCGCGGTCGGCGCACCGCTGCGGCAAGCCGCAGCACGGACCGCTACCAGAGCGCGATCCTGGAGCGGTACAAGTTGTGCGTCGAGACGGCCGACCGGGTCGGTCCCCGCCGCAACCTCACCAACACCTTCTTCCTGACGCTCAACACCGCGGTCGTCGCCGCCCTCGCCACCGCCTCCCCGGCGAACTGGCGCGGCGGTCCGGTGTGGCTGCTGCCGGCGGGGCTGATCACCCTTCTGACCCAGTGCCTGGCCTGTTTCGTGATGACGCGCTCCCACCGCCGGCTCAACGCCACCAAGTACGCGGTGATCGGCGCACTGGAACGGAGGCTGCCGGCGCTCGCGTACTCGGAGGCGGAGTGGGGCGCCCGGGGCGCGGGCCGTAACTGGCGGCGCCACGTACCGCTGACCTATGTGGAACAGGGGGTGCCGCTCATTTTCGGCGCGGCGTACACCGCCGGGTTCCCGGCCGCCGTGCGCTGGGCGCCGGGGCCGCGAGGCATCGGGCGGGCTCGGCGGCGTCCGCCGCGCGTCAGGAACCGGAACGGCCGTGGCGAGCCTTGCGCAGCCCCGTCGCGGCGAGGCCGCACAGCGCGCCCCAAAGGGCGTTGATGGCGAAGAGCGGGACGATCGCCTGCGGCTGGGCGAGGGGGCCTTGGAGCCTGCCCGTGAGCAGTGGGGAGAGGATCGCGCTCAGGACCAGCACGGCCAGCGCGTACGCCAGGCCGGTGACGACGAGGGTCAGGAGCGGTTCGCGGACGCGGCGCAGGCCGACGGCGGCGATCCAGGTCAGGGAGATGACCAGGGTCAGGAGCAGGGGGGTGGCGGGTTTGCCGAGCGCGTCGCTCAGGCCGAGGAGGGAGAACAGGGGGCGGACGAGAGCGACGGCGGTCAGGCCGGCGATCAGCGGTCGGTTCAGGCCGCGCAGCCGCCGGCTCATCGGGAGGCTGGTGTCGGTGGTGGTGTGCATGGCTCCAGCGTCGCCGGGCGCCCCCGTCCGGGGCGTCGGCCGACGGCGGGCACCTGCCCTACCCCACCGGTTGCGGCGGCGCGGCCGGGCCTACCACCGTGGTGGTACAGCGGGCGCGGGGAGGTTCCGCCGCGGGGCGGGGGCACCGGCCGGGCGGCCTGTTTAGGCTGGCCGCATGGCCCCCGACCTCGTCCTCCGTGCCCGTCTGTGGCCGCCGCGCGGGCGTGCGGCGGACCTCGCCCTCGCCGGTGGCGTCTTCCTGGTGGTGGCCGTGGGCAGCCTGCGGTCGCTCATCGGCGCGCGGGAGGAGCCCTGGCCGGTCACCGTCCTGGGGTGGGCGCTGATCCTCGCGGCCTGCGGGGCACTGGCCCTCTCCCGCCGCCGTCCCGTGGCCGTCGGCGCTTTCGTGCTGGCCGCCACGGCCTCGTACTACCTGACCAGCGTGTACGACGGGCCGCTCATGCTCGCGTTCGTCGTGGCGCTCTACCGGGTGGCGGCCGAGGGGCACCTCCAGGCGGCGAGCGCGCTGGCCGCGCTGATCGTCGTCGGGACGGGCATCGGCACGCTGGCGGGCAACCACGACGTGACCGGCGTCGCCCTGTTCATGCTGACCGGGTGGCTGGTCGGGACGGTCGCGCTGGGCTGGGTGCGGCACACCCGCCTGGTCCACGCCCGGGAGGTAGAGCGGCGGGCGGCGACCGAGGAGCGGCTGCGCATCGCGCGGGAGCTGCACGACGTCATCGGCCATCACATCTCGCTCGTCAACGTCCAGTCCGCGGCGGCGCTGCGCCGCCTGCACAAGGACCCGGCCACCGGCGCCCTGCAGGCCGCAGAGGCGCTCGGCGCGATCAAGGAGTCCAGCCGGGAGGCGCTGCGCGAGCTGCGGGCGACGCTGGGGGTGCTGCGGCAGGTCGACGAGGCGGCGCCGACCGCCCCCGCGGCCGGGCTGGAGCGGCTCGGCGAGCTGGTCGCGTCCGCCCGGCTCGCGGGGCTGGACGTGCGGACGCGGACGGGCGGCGCGCACGGGGCGCTGCCCACCGAGGTGGACCTGGCCGCATACCGCATCGTCCAGGAATCGCTCACCAATGTGGCCCGCCACGCGCACGCCACCACCGTCACCGTCCGCGTCGACCGCGGGCCGCGGCACGTCACGGTCGAGGTGAGCGATGACGGGCGGGGGCCGGGGCCCGGCGGCGTGCGGGGCGGCAGCGGCATCGCCGGTATGCGCGCGCGGGCCCGCGCGCTGGGCGGAGAGCTGACCGCGGGGCTCGCGCCGGGTGGAGGGTTCTCGGTACGGGCCCGGCTTCCCTACACGAACGGAGCGCTTCCCCCGTCATGATCAACGTTGTGCTGGCGGACGACCAGCGCCTGGTGCGCGCCGGGTTCCGCTCGATCCTGGAGGACGAGGAGGACCTCGCGGTGGTCGGCGAGGCGGGTAACGGCGAGGAGGCGCTCGCCGTCTGCCGGGAACTGCGCCCCGACGTGGTGCTCATGGACATCCGCATGCCGGGCGTCGACGGTCTGGAGGCCGCCCGGCGGATCGCCGCCGACGCCCGGCTGGACGGCGTCAAGGTGGTCATCCTGACCACCTTCGACCTCGACGACTACGTGTACGCGGCACTGCGCGCCGGGGCCTCCGGCTTCCTGGTCAAGGACACCGAGCCGGAGGAACTGGTGCACGCCGTGCGGGTGGCGGCCCGCGGCGACGCGCTGATCAGCCCGTCGGTCACCCGCCGCCTGATCGCCGAGTTCGCCGCGCGGGTCAAGGCCCCCGAGCCCGGCCCGCGGCTGGGCGTCCTGACCGAGCGGGAGCGCGAGGTCATGGTCCTGGTGGCCGCCGGACTGACCAACGACCAGATCGCCGCCCGCCTCGTCCTCAGTCCCGCCACCGCCAAGACCCACGTCAGCCGCATCATGACCAAACTGGACGTGCGCGACCGCGCCCAGCTCGTGGTCCTGGCGTACGAGTCCGGCATGGTCACCCCCGGCTGGCTGACCGAGGAACAACCGGGGGCGTAGCCGGGCGCCGGCACCCGCGACCGGTGGGGTACGGCAGGTGACCGCTCCGGGCCGACGCCGCCGGCCCGCCTCGGGACGAGGCTGTTGACCATGAACACGCGTTCCCCTTCCGGCAAGGCCGCTGCCGCCGTCGCCGGTTGCCTGGTCGGCGCCGCCGCCGGGTTTCTGCTGACCGAGGGCGTGGCGGCCCTCTTCACCCTCGTCCTGGGCCGCGCCCCCGACCTGAAGGGGGCCGGGGTGCTGCTGGGTGCGTTCGTGGCCGTGCCGATCGGCTGTGCCGTGCTCGGCGGCGTTGTCGCCGTCCGGCGCGCCGGGCGGGCCTTGGGGCCGTGGAAGGGGGGCGGGTGAGTCGTGCCACGCTCCCGGGCCGGGACCGTGTCCCGTTGGGCCCGCCTCGCCCGGTCGACTCCACGGTCCGCATCGGGAGCGGCCCCGGCCGGAGCCTCGCCGCGGCGGCACGTGGGGGGACACCGTTCGCGGCGTCCCGCCCCGTGCTCGATCAGTCCCACGTCATGTTGATCTCACGCTCGAAATTGACGTAACCGGCGCGCCGGAAGGCGCGTGCCATCGGGACGTTGCCGAGGTCCGTGGCCGCGCGGACGCGGGGGACGTGCCGCGCGGCGAGAATGCGGGTGCCCTCGGCGAGGAGGTCGTCGACGTAGCCGTTGCCGCGGTGCGGGGGCAGAACCCCGAGGTAGGCGATGATCGCGTTGTAGTCGTTGCGTGCCGGGATGACGAACCCCACCGGCTCGCCGTGGGGCAGCGTGGCGATGCGCCACCAGTCCCGCGGGCTCGGGTAACGCGTCAGCTCGTCCTCGTACTGTCTGACGGCCGCTTCGCGAGCGGACATCCGCTTGAGGTCGTCGCGGCCGTGCGCGTCCAGCGTCCCGTCCAGGACGTCGGCCATGAGCGCCACGATTTCCCCGGCACCGTGGACCGGCCGGAAGGCGAGGCGCCCGCCGGGCTCGGGGACCTTCGCTTCCGGGCGCCATTCCAGGCGCAGTCGTTCGACGAGGAGGCGGGCGCCGGTCCGTTCCAGCACCGTCATGCGGTTCTCGACGGCGCGCCTGGTGGCCGCGTTCTCGCGCCAGTCCGGCGGGACGAAACGGCTGTACTCGGGTGGGCGGGACCCGTTCGGGAGGATGGCGGCCATCGCGGTGCGTAGGAGCCGCGCCCCGATGCCCACGGGATCGAGGCCCGAGGCGCGGTCGTCGATGTCGAGGACGTCGAGGAGGAGCGGTGGGTCGCCGGCGGATCGGCTCCACCAGGCCGCCCTGGCCAGCAGGCGATCACCGCGCAGGGCGACCCACATCCCTTCCGGTCGCCGGCGGCCGGTGGCGAGGTCGTCCGCCAGTTCTCCGTTGAGGACGTAGGGAAGGTGGCGGAAGAGGTCGAGTTCTTCGCGTCCGGTGATCGGACGCACGGTCAGGTCGTTCGTTTCCACGGTCGAGGCACGCTCCGGTGACGGCGCCCGTCCGCTCCGGGGGTCAGACGCGGTCCGCACCCCGGGAGGACACCAGCGCTGTGATCAAGGGGCTCACGGGCTTGTCCCTCCTCTCGCTGTCGTGTTCCCCGTCCTGTGTGGTGGGGGGTTCGGGAGCAACATCTATCCCGTCACCGTCCTTGTAAGCAAAGCTTTTTCGATCGCCTGACTGCCATCTGGCCCCGTATCGCCGCACAGCCCCTCTGTTCACGGTGACTCCGGCGATATTCAGCGGCCCCGCCGGGTCGGCTTCCAGCGCCCACACAGGTGACGAGCGGATGACGCCTTGCCGTGGCCCCGGCCCCGGTCACCCGCGAGTACGGCTCCGGGTGGGGCCTTCAGACCGTCATAAAACCGGTGACGGCGCCAGCGGTGGCCAATTCGCCTGGGGTCGGTCGGCTGACGATGTCAAAGCCGGTCCACGGCGCGAGACGCGCGCGGGGTGTCGGCCGACGTGCGTACTTCGCCCGGTCCGTTCGTCTGTGGTCCGAGCCGCCGGACCGGCCCCCTTCGTCCCTCGTCACGCCGGTCCGCGGGGCGCCGGGAGTTCAGCTCCGGAGGAACGGCCACCGGTGGCGGCGTGCCGCGCGGCGGGTGGCGCGGGCCTCGCCGGAGTGGCCCGCCGCCCGCAGGAACGTCGCCAGGGTCCGCAGGGCCCGGACGAGGCCCTCCCGGTGCCGGCGCGGATTCACCGCCACCAGGTCGCGGTGCGCCTCGGCGGATCGCCGCAGCATCTCGATGGCCTGCGGCCGGCGCCCTGCCGACCACAGCGCCAGCCCGAACTGACCGAGCGCGAAGGCGTACGCCGGGCCGTGCTCCGGCAGGTTCCGGGCGGCCAGGCGACGGCGCACGTCGGTGATCTCCTCCAGCACGGAAAGGTGGTCCCGCCCTGAGGAGGAGCCAGGCAGGTGCGCCAGAAGCGACGCTCCGTACGTCCGGACGTCCACGCGCGCCATGTAGCGGTAGACCGCGAGTCGGGCCTCGTCCAGGGCGGCGCACGCGTCCGACCTGTCGTACGCGGTCTCGGCGACGTCGCTCAGGTCGTGAGGGCGGGACGCCCGGGGCTGGCGGGCGAGCAGCGTGTCGGCCTCGTCGCGCGCGGCGCGTGCGGCGCAGGGGTGTCCCCCGGCTTCCAGGACGCGGGCGTGGACCCTGAGGGATCGCTCCAGCGCGGCTTCCAGCGCGTCCGGGTTCGCCTTCGCGCACCGCCGGTCGATCTCCACCGCACGGGTACTCGCCGCCAGGGCGCGCTCGTACGCCTCGGGCCGCACGCGGGACACCGGGCCCCGCGGCACCAGCAGCCGTGCCAGGTTGGACAGGGCCAGGGCCAGGGTCCCCTCGCGGCCGGGCGGATCGACGCCGGCCCTCTTCTCCAGGAGGAGGACGGCCCCGTGCGTCGCGGCGAGGGCGGCGGGTTCCTGGAGCGCCGCCGCGAGGTCCACGCCGAGGTTGAGGAGGGTGGTCGCCAGCTCCCGGTCGTAGGCGCCGGGTCGCTCCCGCGACAACCGGAGGTAGGCCTCCAGCGCCTCGGCCTGGGCCCGCAGGCCCTCCACCCACTGCCCGTTGCGCCGCAGGGCCCCGGCGTGGGTGGAGAGGGCGAGGGCCAGCGGGGCACGGTGGCCGTCCGGATCGGCGCGGGCCAGCCGACGCTCGATGTCCACCGCCCGGCGCCCCGCTTGCGCGGCTTCCTCCCCGCGCCGGAGCCGGTCGAAGCCGGCACAGAGGTTGTTCAGCACCACGGCGAGGTCGGCGGCGTGCGTTCCGGGGTCCCGCGCCGCCAGTTCCTCATACAGGGCGACGGCGCGCTCCGTCGCGGCGTGCGCCTCCTCGTAGCGCGCGGCGCCGGTCAGCGCGCCCGCGAGCTTGTTGTGCGCGTGGGCGTGCCGGGCGGGGTCGTCGGTGGTGGCCAGCCAGTGGGGGACGAGACGGAGGAGAAGGGCGGCGCGGGCCGGGTCGAGATCGGGGCTCTCGTGGCGGGGCAGCCATCCCTCCACGGCCTCCAGGAGGTCGGGGGTGATGTCGTCGAGGGCCACGAGGGCGCCGAGCGCGCCGCCCCCGGCCGCGACGGCGAGCCACGGAGCCCGCTGGAGCAGCGGGTACAGGTGCTGGTGGCGCAGATGGGGCCACCGCTGCGCGGACGCGGCCAGGAGGGTCATCGCGCGCGGAGTCCAGTCGGTCACGCGCGCGTCGGCGGTGCGCGGCAGCAGGGTGCTCAGGGCGCGCGGCGCCCAAGGGGCCGACGGGTAGTCGGCGGCGTGCCCGGGGAGCGTGAGGGCGAGGAAGTCCTCGGCCAACCGGTCGGGGACCAGCGGCTCCAGGACCGTCGGCCGGTCGGGGTCGGCCGGCGGGTAGCAGGTCGCGTGGTCGTCGAGGGTCTGCTCGACGGGGTGGGCGGGGCGCGTCGTGCCGGTGATCTGCTCGTCGGGAGGGGCTGGGCGGGCCGTCGCCGTGAACCGCTCGTCCGGGCGGGCGGGGCGCGCCGTCCCGGTGACCCGTGCGATGGCGTCATGGCTCGTGGGCCGCGCGACCGGCCCGGTGACCCGCTCGCCCGGATCGGCCGGGCGTGCCGTCCCGGTGACCCGATCGTCCGGGTGCGCGGGGCGCGCCGTCTCCGTGGCCCGCGCGACCGGGTGGGCCGGATGGGCCGTCCCCGTGACCCGCTGGACCTGATCGGCCTGATGCGCCGTCCCCATGACCCGCGCGATGACGGCACGGCCCGTGGGCCGCGCGACCGGCCCGGTGAGGGCGGCGGCGAACACGGTGCGGTTCATCACCTCCGGCGGGGTCGTGTACGTCGCGCCCGCCGCGGCCGGGCCGGGGGCCGTGCCGTGCTCGTACAGCAGCGTCCAATGGCGCCGTTCGCGGTCGAGGAGGTACGTGGCGAGGCCCGCGGCGTCCGTCGGCGGGCGCCGTCCGTACCGGTGGGCGTCCACGGCGACCAGCGCGGCCATGTGGATGCCGAGCGTCAGCCCGAAGTCGTCGCCGTCCAGGGGCATCGGCGGTCCGATACCCGTCGCGGAGGTCAGTTCGTGCCGGGCGGCGAAGCTGTCGCGGGCGGCGCGGAACATGTCGGCGCGTTCCCCGCCGCCCGCGTCCCCACCCGAGAGAGGTTCCAGGACGTGGGCGGAGGTGGCGGCCTGCGCCTCGACGAGGCACGCGCGCACGGCCGGCCACAGGTCGGTGCCGCGGGCGAGCATCAGCACGCGGGTCGGCAGCCCCCGCCGGGCCAGCAGTTGGTTGCTCAGCAGCCAGGTCAGGTGGAGCAGGGGCCACTGGTCGGCGTAGTCGACGACGAGGAGGAGCCCGGCGGCGCCGTCGGTCCGCAGGTCCTGGCTGCCGGGCGGCGGCAGTACGGCTCCGGGACCGTGGACGGCCCGCACCACCTTCCAGCCCTCCGCGGCGGCCTCCCCGGCGAACGCCGCCGCGAGACGGCTCTTGCCCTGGCCGCCGGGCCCGTGGAGCCAGCGAACGGCGAGCCGGCGCTCCGACGTGCGCCAGGCGTGCAGGTCTGCGAGGTCACCGGCGCGGCCCGTGAAGGGAACGATCTCGTGGCGGGCGCTGAGCATGCGGCTGGGCAACTCGCGCAGCCACCGCGGGTCCGCGTCCGGAGCGGGGGACCAGTTCACCAGCAGGTAGACGGGCGGGCCGCCCGCATACACGTGGATGTCGGCCCCGATCGCGCCGTAGGCGAAACCGCCCTCGGCGCGCACCTGCTGGCCCGCGGGAGAGCCCTGGCCGGTCACGCGGGGACGTCGCCGGCGGCCGGCGGGTACGGGTGCACGTGCACGCTGCTGCCCGGGCCCTGCGCGCCGAACGCCGTGCCGCCGGTGTGCGCGGTGATGTGCTGCGTCCAGGTCTGCGCCGCGGGAGGCAGGGCGGCAGCGGTCTCGGCCACCAGGGATCGCAGGTCGGCGGCGGCTTCCGGGTGGTCCCGCAGCAGCGCGGCGATCCGACGTGCCCAGAGGCGCGCCAGGTCCTCGCGTACGCCGTCGGCCTCGGCCCCTTCGTCCAGGACCAGTTCGGCGTCACCGTCCAACTGGGCTTCGAGAGCCGCCGTACGCTCCGCGTCCCGGCGCCGGAAGAGTTCCACGACCCGGTGCCGGGTCCCTTCCCATGCGCTGGTGGCCATCGCCGCCACGACGGTGGTCGCCCCCGTCATGGCCAGCACGGTCATCGGATCCGACATGAAGTCCCCCGTCGGTTGGTGCGGTTGTGCGGGTCAGGCTAATCGGCGTGTGGCGTCTCTCCCGCGACAATCCCCCGATGGGGTGGTGTTGCGGGCACCGGGCTGCCGCGTGGGAGTTATCGAGGGGGTGGGTGGTGCTCGTCGCCTGTACTGGACGGTCCTTTTCCTGGTGGCTGTTTGGCTGAGGCTCCTTCCCTTTCCGGCGGTTCTTGGGCTGGTGCCCTTTCCGGCGGTCCTTGGGCTGGTGGTATCCCTGTCGACGCCCTTGGGCTGGAGATCGTCTTTCACCGGTGGCTCCTCCCCCACCTGTTCCGTCGAGGCCGAAACGCCCTCGTTCGGATCCGCGCCACGGCGGATCAGGCGGCGTGCGGCGGCAGTCGCCGCTCGGCGAGCCGCCGGATCGCGGTGAGCCGGTCCGCGTCCCATCCGGGCCGCGGCGGCAGGCCTTCCAGCATCCCCCGCAGCCGCTTGGCCTCGATGATCGTCACCCCGTGCAGCTCAAGGCGGCCCCGGGGCGCCGGAACGGCCGCGCCGTGCACGGCGATGACCGGCCGGACGGGCACACCGAGCGCGCGGGACGCCTGCTCGGCCTCCCACAAGACGGTCTGTATCTCGCGTGTCTTGTCGTACCGGCCGTAGCGCAGCAGTCCTCCGTAGACGGTGACCCGTGCCCGCTTCGCGCGCCAATTCTTGGTGTCTATGTAGGCCACTCCGGCGGGACCGGCGACCAGGTGGTCCAAGTTGGCCCGGCCGGCGGGGACGGCGCGGTCGTGCAGGATCACGTAACCACGGCGGGCGAGCGGGGCGAGCAAGCGGGCGGTGCGCTCCTCGCCGGCCGCGCCGATCGCCCAGGTGTTGACGCCGCGCCGATAGGTCTGCCACACGGCGTACGCCAGTACCCCGACGGCGGCCGGCACCCCGATCCCCCAGCCCCACAGCGCGCCCAGCGCCCAACCCACCACGGCGGCACCCACCGCGGCCCACGGGAGGAACCGCCGGGCGCGCTCGTGCTGGGCGACGCGCTGAGCGGCCCGGACGACCCCGGCCATCCGGCGGGCGCTGGCTCCGGCACCCGCACCACTCCCCCGTACGCCCATCGTTTCTCCCCCTCCTGCCGACGCTCCACCTCCGACACCAGAACGGTAGCGAGAGGCACTGACATCTCCCGTCGCCCAGGGCACGTCCGCTTGCATGCGTCTCCGTCCGTCTCCAGGTGCCCAAGGCGCGCCCACGGAAGTTGACCAACTCCCCATGGAATACCGGCCGGTCGCCTTCCGGCATCCATCCGGTTCCGCGGGAAATCAGCAGGCCGCTCACCAAAGGAGAGCGATTCGCTTTCCCGGGACAATGGGTGAACACCGGGCGCAGATATGGATTCGCTGACCGTGGACGGTTCTCCCGTTGTGTTTCCGCTCCCATTCCACGGCCGGGTCAGAGCTCCTGAAGAGAGCAGGTCCGCAGGTCAGCTCCTTGCGGAGTGACCGCCAGTCATGTGGTCGCGCCGCTGTCGGGGCACGGGACTCACGTCCCAAGTCGGCAGGGATCGCCAGGTCGTTACCCACCGTCGGATTGCCCGGCACCACGTCGACGAGCGGTCCCGCATATCGCCGCACAACGTGACCGCACTCCCGGGTCATGCGCCTATCGGCCATGTGCTACCGTCTGCATTTCTGTCAATGATGTCAGGCGTAAAGGCGACGGCGGAACGAGGAAGCCGGTGTGAATCCGGCGCGGTCCCGCCACTGTGATCGGCGAGCGGATCCCCCACAGGCCACTGCCCGCGTGCGGGTGGGAAGGCCGGGACGAGCATCGACCCGAGAGCCAGGAGACTCACGCGGTCGCCTCCTCGTAGGAACTGGGGCGGATTTCCCCAGAGGGAGGGCTTGTCCGCATGCCCATGGGGTTTGTGCACCCCGGCACGGCCTGGTGCCGTGCCGTCGTACGCCGGGACGCCGCCACGGCGGCCTCCGGCCGGCCGGTGTTGGCTGAGCGAAGAGGATGGCGACCGCCCGCGCCGACGAGGCCGCGTCATACGAGTTCCGCGATGCCCTAGCGGCGTTCGCGTGCGCCTGCCCGTGCCCCGTGGCCGCCCTGACTGCTGGTGCCACGGACCGCCCGTGCGGCGCGACCGCTGGTGTGGCAGGACCGTCGGTGCTGCTCGGCCCGTCAGCCGCTGTTCCGGCGCGGGCTGGGAACCCCGTGATCGTCTCCGTGCCACGCCTCGGCCCCGCAGCCGCACCGCTGTCACGACACCAGCTGTTTCGCCCCGGCCGACCGGGTCGAACCCGAGGACACCACGGCGCGGACGCGCACGGGGTGCTCCGATGTCCCCGTGCTGCCTGCCCCGCGCCGCCTCGGCCCCCACGCCTCGGCCCCCACGCCTCGGCCCCCACGCCTCCGCCTCCTGCCGTCCCGCCCCGCGCGCCTTCCCCTGCCCACCCCGGCGCGGCTCCTCCCGGCCCGCCGCCCTCGATGAGAACCCGCCGTTCCCCTGCGACGAGAGGACCCGTCCCATGATGGGCAAACGCCCGATGTCCGTGCTGCTGGCCGTCTCCGCGGCCTTGTTGATGTCCGGCTGCGGCGGTGCCGCCGCCCGGGACGAGGCCGCGCCGGCGGCCACCCCCGCCAAGGGATTCCCGGTCACGGTGGACAACTGCGGCGTGCGGACCACCTACACGTCGCCTCCGCGGCGAGCGGTGTCGCTGAACCAGCACGTCACCGAGGTCATGCTGGCCCTCGGGCTGGAGAAGAGGATGGTGGGTACCGCGTTCCTCGATGACCGGATCCTGCCGGAATACCGGGACGCCTACGGAAAGATCAAGGTGCTCGCGGACACCTACCCCTCCTTCGAGGCGCTGCTGGCGGTCGAACCGGATTTCGCCTACGGCGGGTTCACCAGTTCCTTCGAGGAGAAGGAGGGGCGTGGGCGGGCCGCTCTCCGCGACGCCGGGATCAACTCGTACGTGAATGTCGAGGCGTGCCCGAAGGGCCCGGTGACGATGGACACGATGGACACGGAGATCCGGAACGTCGCCAAGATCTTCGGTGTCCCCGAGCGCGCCGAGCGGGAGCTGAAGAAGCTGCACGGGACGCTGGACCGGGTTCGGGACAAGTTGGCCGGTGTCACGCCGGTCAAGGTCTTCGTCTACGACAGCGGCGAGAAGACGGCCTTCACCGCGGGCGGCGCCGGCGTCGGCGCGGAGATGATCCGGCGGGCCGGCGGGGTGAACCTGTTCGCGGACCTGCGCAAGTCCTTCGGTGACGTGTCGTTCGAGCAGGTGGCCGAGCGCGCGCCGGAGGTCATCGTGATCTACGACTACGGGGACCAGCCCGTCGAGGACAAGAAGAAGTTCCTGCTCTCCAACCCGGCGCTCAAGGACGTACCGGCCATCAAGAACAAGCGGTTCGCCGTGCTGCCGTTGTCGTCGACGGTGCTCGGTGTGCGGGTGCCCTCCGGCGTGGAGTCGCTGGCGCGCCAGCTCCACCCAGGGCGCTTCCGGTGATCGGCGTCAGCGGCGTGCGGGAGAAGCGCGACCGGCGGACGGCGGTCACGGATGCCGGGGTCCGGCGTCGGACGCTGCCCTACGGACTCGTCCTCGGGTTGTTCGGGGTCCTGGTGGTCCTCGCCGCGACGTTCGGCGTCGCGGCCGGTTCGATCAGTGTTCCGGCCGATCAGGTGTGGGGCATCCTGCTGCACCGGGTGCATCCGGGGCTGGCCGAGCCGACCTGGTCCGCGGCCCGGGAGACGATCGTCATGGACGTCCGGCTGCCTCGGGTCCTGCTGGCCGGTGTGGTGGGGGCCGGGCTGGCGGTCGCGGGCATGGCGTTGCAGGCGCTCGTCCGCAATCCCCTGGCCGACCCCATGCTCCTGGGCGTCTCCTCGGGCGCGACGGTCGGCGCGGTGGTGGTGATGGTGTTCCACCTCACGTTGTTCGGCATGTTCTCGCTGCCCGTCGCCGCGTTCATCGGCGCCCTGGTCGCGCTGGTCGCCGTCTACCTCCTGGCCCAATCGGGCGGGCGGATGACCACCGTGCGGCTGGTGCTCGCGGGCGTGGCGACGGCCGAGGTGCTCTCCGCGCTGGCCAGTTTCTTCCTCGTCACCTCGGACGATCCGCACAAGACGCAGTCGGCGCTGCGGTGGATGCTCGGCGGGCTGGCCGGGACGACCTGGCCGATGGTCTGGGTGCCCGCCGCGGCGGTCCTGATCGGCACGGCGGTGCTGCTCGGTGTCTGCCGTCCGCTCAACCTCCTGCTGGCCGGTGAGGAGGCCGCCGTGGCGCTCGGCCTGGACGTGCACCGTTTCCGCGCCGCGCTGTTCACTTTGGTCGCGCTGATGATCGGCACGATCGTGGCGGTCAGCGGCCAGATCGGTTTCGTCGGCCTGATCATGCCGCACGTGGTGCGGCTGCTGGTGGGCGCCGATCACCGCCGGGCGCTGCCCGCCGCGGCGCTGCTCGGCGCCGCCTTCCTGATCGCCGCCGACCTCGCCGCGCGCACGTTCATGAGCCCCGAGGAGATCCCGGTGGGCATCCTCACGGCGCTGGTCGGAGGCCCGTTCTTCCTGTGGTTGATGCGACGGAGGGCCCAATGACGGACGGCATGACGACGCGTGGTGCGGTGACGGACGGGGGGCCGACGCACGGTGCGGCCACGGACGACGCGCTGACGGCGCCGGGTGCGCTGGCCGCCGAGGACGTCTCGGTCGTGGTGGACGGCAGGGCGCTGGTGGACCAGGTGACCTTGCGGGTGGCTCCCGGGGAGGTGGTGGGGCTCGCCGGTCCCAACGGTGCCGGCAAGTCGACCCTGCTGCGCACCGTCTACCGGGCGCTGCGCCCGACGTCGGGACGGGTCCTGCTGGACGGCCAGGACGTGCGACGGCTGCCGGGCAAGACGCTGGCGCGCCGGCTCGCGGCCGTCCTCCAGGAGGCCCCGGGCGACTTCGAACTGACCGTCCACGACGTCGTGGCCATGGGCCGCACCCCGCACAAGCGGGCCTTCGAGGGGGACGGTGCCGCGGACCGCGTCATCATCATGGAGGCGCTGGAACGGCTCGACGTCGCCGGCCTCGCGCACGCCCCCTTCCCCCGGCTGTCGGGCGGCGAGAAGCAGCGGGTCCTGATCGCCCGCGCCCTGGCCCAGCGCGCCGGGACGATGGTGCTGGACGAGCCGACCAACCACCTGGACCTGCGCCACCAGCTCGACGTGCTGCGGCTCGTCCGCGGGCTCGGCGTCACCGCCGTGATCGCCCTGCACGACCTCAACCTCGCCGCCGCCTTCTGCGACCGGATCTGTGTGATGGCGGAAGGGCGGGTGGTGGCCCTCGGCACGCCCCGGGAGGTCCTCACACCGGCGCTGCTGGCCGAGGTCTACCGGGTGGATGCCGAGGTGACCGAGCACCCGGTGACCGGCGTCCCGCACGTCACGCTGCTGCCCGGCGCCGGACCGGTGGGGAGGGTGGAGTGAGGGTCACCGACCGGGATTCCGTGCCGCGGGCCCCGGCCGGATCGGACGCCTCGGGGTCGGTCGCCCCGGCCTTGGCGGAGGTCGCCGCGCTCGGGCCGTTCTTCGCGGTCGAGCTGGGGGACGTGGAGGAGGGATGGCATCCGGTCGGCACGTCCTACGCCCGGGGCCTGGACGATCTGATCGCGGCGCGCGTCGCCCGGTACGGCACCCGCGAACCGCGCGTCGCCGCCTCCATCGTGCAGCTCGGGCACGCCGCCCGCCTCTGGTCGCCGGTGCTCGCCTGCGCCGTCCTGCACGGCGTCGTGCCCGACCTGGCCGGGCTGCGCCGCGCCGACCACGGCCCGGCCCTGCGGCTGCCGGTCGCTCCTGCCGGATGGCGCGCCGATGACCTCCCCCGGCTCGCGGACACGCTGTACGAGGTGGTGATGGTCCGGCACCTGGAACCGCTGGCCGCCGGCCTGCGCGTCAAGGTGGCCCGCCGCCTGCTGGACGGCAACGCGGCCTCCGCCCTGGCCGAGGCCGCCCGAGCGATCCTCGCCGCCCGGCCCGACGTCCGCGAACCGCTCACGGACCTCGTCGGGACGCTGCTCCGTACGGGGAGGCTGGCCGGGACCGGGCACGTCACCGGCCCGGACCTGAGCTTTCGGCGCCGGAGCTGCTGTCTGTACTACCGCGTTCCCCTTGGCGTGAAGTGCGGGGACTGCGGGCTGGCCGGGTGAACGTGCCCGGGGCGGGGCGCCGAAAAGCGGTGAAGGCACGGTGGGCGCGGTGATGGAGTGGCGTCATGCGCCATCACACGCGGGAGGCCGTGTCTCACGGACGAGATGAAATGGGCGAGAGACGGCACGAAAGGGACCAGGGGCCGTGTGCAGTGGATCGCGGACGGTACGAGGACGCCGTGACCCCCTGGGAAGGGCCGGACTGGCGGAGAGCGGCGCTGGAGTGGGCCGCGGGGGAGCTGGCCGCGCACGGGCTGCGCGCGACCGGGCTGGAGAAAGTGCGGCTGCGGCCGTGGTCCGTGCTGGTGAAGATCTCGGTTGCGGGCACCGGCACGCCCACTCACACCGACGCGCGGCCCGGTGCCGTGTGGTTCAAGGCCAATCCGCCGGCGAGCCTCTTCGAGGCGGGCCTGACCGAGGCGCTGGCCGGGTGGGTCCCCGAGCACGTCCTGCGGCCACTCGCCGTCGACCCGGGCCGCGGGTGGTCGCTGCTCCCGGACGGTGGGCCCCTCTTCAAGGACGCGCTGGACCACGTTCCCGACGACCCGCGCGCCTGGGAGGAACCGCTGCGCCAGTACGCGGAATTGCAACGCGCCGTCATGCCGCAGGTCCGCGCGATGGAGCGGCTCGGCGTCCCGAGCGCGCGCACGGCCGCGCTCCCCGAGGCCTTCGACCGGCTCGTCGCCGGTAACGCCGTGCTGGGGGCCGACGACCGCGCGGCGCTACGGGCGCTGCGGCCCCGGCTCGCCGAGTGGTGCGCGGAGCTGGCGGGCGTCGGCATCGCCGATTCCCTCGACCACGGTGACCTGCACGCGGGCCAGCTCTTCGCCGTTCCCTCGGGCCGCTTCGTCTTCTTCGACTGGGGTGACGCGAACGTCACCCATCCCTTCTGCAGCCTGCCGGTCCCCGCTCAGGCGGCGTGCGACCGGTACGGGCCCGAGGTGCTGCCCCGGTTGCGGGACGCCTACCTGGAGCCGTGGACGGGAGACGGCCGCACGCGGGCGGAGCTGCGGCGCGCGGTGAGCCTGGCGTGGCGGCTCGGCGCGATCGGCCGGTCCTGCTCCTGGGGCCGTCTCTTCCCGGAGCCGTCCGGCGCCCCGGGGACGGCGGGCGAGGCGGAAAGCGCCCGATGGCTGCTGGATGTGTTCACGTCGCCGCCTCTTTAGGAAGACCGCCGCTTCTGTGGAGAAGACCGCCGCCTCTTCGGGCGGCATGGGCAGCGCCTCGTCAAAGGACATGCCGTTGCCGAACCGTCGGGCACACGCGCGGTGCTCCCACCACGATCGCCTCGGACGCGTGCCGCCGCCCCGCCCCCTCCCCGGGGCAGCGGCACGAGGCCGCCCCGGCCCGGAACTACAGCGTCGCCGCCAGCAACTCGCGCGTGTAGGCGGCGCGCGGCCGGTCGAAGACCTCCTCCCGGGTGCCGGTCTCGACGATCTCCCCACGCCGCATCACCGCGACGCGGTCGCAGAAGTGCCGTACGACGGCCAGGTCGTGGGAGACGAAGAGCAGCGACAGGCCCAGCTCGGCCCGCAGGTCCATGAGCAGGTTGAGGACCTGCGCCTGCACGGACACGTCGAGGGCGGAGACCGGCTCGTCGGCGATGACCAGGCGGGGACGCGGGGCCAGCGCGCGGGCGATGCCGATGCGCTGGCGCTGGCCGCCGGAGAACTCGTGCGGGTAGCGCGGCAGGTGGCGGGCCTCCAGCCCGACCTGTTCCAGGAGTTCGGCGGCGCGCGCCCGGCGCGCGGACCGGTCCAGCCGGGTGTGCACCCGCAGCGGCGTGGTGACGATCTCCTCGACCGTGCGGCGGGGATTGAGCGAGGCGTACGGGTCCTGGAAGACCAGTTGCACCGCCCGGCTCAGCTCGCGGCGCAGCCGGGTGTCCACGGCGGCCCGCCCGATGTCGCGGCCGTCGAACCGTACGGTGCCCGAGGTCGGCCGCTGGAGTCCGGCGAGCACCCGCGCCGTGGTCGACTTGCCGGAGCCGGACTCGCCGACCAGGCCGAGCGTCTCGCCCTCGCCGATGGTGAGGGTGACGTCGCGCACGGCGTGGGTGGGGTCGCGGCGCCGTCCCAGTGGGGTCCGGCCGCCGCCGAAGCGCACGCTCAGGCCGGTGATCTCGGCCAGGGGGCGGCGTACGGGCGGGTCGCCGCTTTCCGGGACCGGGACGGCGGCGACCGTCGTCCCGCCCCGGGAGGCCCCCGGGACCCCGCTCGCCGAGCCGCCGCGGAACGCGACCGGGATCCCGTTGCGGAGGTCTGCCGCGTCTCCCGTCCCGCCGCGAGCTCCGCTCCCCGCAGCCCACGGGACCGCGGTCGGCGTCCCGCCGCCCGGGGCCGCCCCCGGCTCCGCGTCCTCCACCGTGGGCAACCGGGTCCCCGGTTCCGTCCTCAGGGAGGGCGCCGCGCCGATCAGGGCCCGGGTGTACGGGGCCGACGCGGCCGTCAGCAGGCGCGCGGTCGGGCCGAGTTCCACCATGCGTCCGCCGCGCATCACCAGCATCCGGTCGGTGGTGTGCGCCACCACGCCCACGTCGTGGGTCACCAGCAGGACGGCCGTGCCGTGCTCCTTCTGCAACTCGGCCAGCAGGTCCAGCACCTGGCGCTGCACCCGGGCGTCCAGCGCCGTGGTCGGCTCGTCCGCGATCAGCACGTCCGGATCGTTGATCAGCGCCATGGCGATCATGACGCGCTGCCGCATGCCGCCGGAGAACCGGTGGGGGTGGTCGCGGGCGCGCGCGGCCGGGATGCCGACCCGTTCGAGCATCTCCACGGCGCGCTCCCGCGCGGCCTTCCGCCCGAGGTCCCCGTGGTGCAGGCGGTACGCCTCGGCGAGCTGCGCGCCGACCGTGTGGAAGGGCGACAGGGAGGCCAGCGCGTCCTGGAAGACCATGGCGATGCGCGCGCCGCGCACCGCCCGCAGCGTCGCCTCGGGCGCCCCGGTGACGGGCGTTCCGCCGACCTCCACGCTGCCGGTGATCCGGGTCCGCGCGGGATCGTGCAGCCCCATCGCCGCCAGCCCCACGGTCGACTTGCCGGAGCCCGACTCGCCCACCAGCCCCAGCACTTCGCCGGGGGCCAGGTCGAAGGTCACGTCCTCGGCGGCGGTGACGGTGCCGCGCGGGCCGGTGAAGGACACGCTCAGCCCCCGGACCCGCAGCGCGGGCGGCCGGGCCTCGGCGCCGGTCCGGGGCCCCGCCTCGGCGCGCGCCGCGACGCTCGCGTCCGTACGCATCCCTGTCCCCGTCCTTACGACTTCCCGATCGGCCGCGGAGCTCGTCCCCGTACGCCTCACCGGTCCGGTGGTCCGCACAGGCTCCACCGGCCTCGGCTCCCTTCGCACCGCGCTCTCCTCTCCCGTCCTCCGCACGGCAGCCCCCGCGCTCCCCGGCGCCCCGGACCCGGCCCCGGACAAGCCCGCTCCCGCAGTGCGGGCGGCCGGGCCTCGGCGCCGATCCGCGCCCCCAGCCCCGCGCCGGTCCGGCGCCCCGGCCCCGGGCAACCCGCCCGGCACGACGAACCCCGCGGCACTCACGCCAGCCTCACTCTCGGATCGAGCCACGCGACCACCAGGTCCGCGACCGCGACGAACACCACCACGAAGAACGCGGCGAGCAGGACGGTGCCCACGACGGTGGGCAGGTCGTTCTGGGTGACGGCGTCGACGGCGAGTTTGCCGACGCCGCTCAGCCCGAAGACCGTTTCGGTGATGAACGCGCCTCCCAGCAGCGCCCCGACCTCCAGGCCGAGCAGCTGCACCAGCGGCGCCGCCGCCCCACGCGAGGTGTACTTCAGGTGGGTGCGCAGGGTGCCCAGGCCCTTGCCGCGCGCCGTGCGCACGTACCCCTCGTGCATGACCTCCAGCATCTGCGCGCGGGAGAGCCGGGCGAAGACGGCGGCGTTGACGAAGCCGAGCACCAGGCAGGGCAGCAGCAACCCGCCGGCCCAGGCCGCCAGGTCCTCGCCGGGCGGGGTGTAGCCGGGCAGCGGGAGCAGGCCGGTGCCGTACACCAGCAGGTACTGCAGCGCGTAGCCCAGGAAGTAGATCTGGACGCTGGCACCGACGAGCGTGAAGCCGGACAGCAGCCGGTCGGTGACGGTGCCGCGGCGCAGCGCGGAGACGAACCCGGCGCCGATGCCGAGGACGAGGATGACGAGGAGCGCGCCGGCCGCGAGGGAGAGCGTCACCGGGAACCGCCCGGTGATCGCCTCCCGTACCGGTTCGTGCAGCGTGTAGGAGTAGCCCAGGCAGGGGGCGGGGCAGGCGATCGGGGTGCCGTCCACGTCGGCGATGGTGCGGCCGGCCACCAGGCCGCGCAGGTACTCGGCGTACTGCGCGAGCAGCGGCCGGTCCAGGCCCATGCTGTGCCGGACCGCTTCGACCTGCGCGGTGTCGCATTGGGGGCCGCAGGCGATCAGCGCCGGGTCGGCGGGGGCCGCGTAGAAGAGGGCGAAGGCGGTGGCGGAGATCGCCAGCAGCACCACGGCCGCTTGGAGGCAGCGGCGGATCAGGTAGGTGGGCATGGTCGGCGGCTCACGCCTTCTTCAGGTACAGCCAGGCGGGGCTGATGGTGCCGTAGATCGGGTGGATGAAGGCGCCGCCGACGTTCGCGCCGTGCGCCTGGGCGGTGCGGGCGTTCAGGAACGGTACGACCGGCACGTCCTTCATCACGGTCTGCTCCAGCTCCAGCAGTTCCGCGGTCTTGTTCCGGAGGTCCCCGATGCCGGCGATGCGTTCCAGTTCCCGGTCGACGTGCGGGTTGCGGTAGCGGGTCTCGTTGGACAGGGCGTCCAACTCGCTGTGGAAGGACTCCGGCAGCAGAGTGCCGGCGGTGGGCCAGTTCACCGACGTGGTGTTCATCCACAGGTCGTACGGGGCCGGGCCGCGGAAGACCTGGTCGAAGAAGGCGGCCTCGCTCAGCGGCTTGCGGACCAGTTCGATGCCGGCTTCCCGGAAGGCGTCCGCCAGCACCTGCGCGACCCGGTCGTTGACCGGCGTGCTCTCGTAGGCGTACGTCAGCCGCGTCACCGGCTTCTTCGCCTTCCGCAGGTACTCCTTGGCCTTGGCGATGTCGCCGGTCGGCGCCACCGGGTACAGGTCGTACGCCCGCCAGCCCGCCACGGCGGGCGAGGACAGGGTGGTGGCGAGGTCGCCGGCGCGCGGGCCGCCCAGGACCTGGCGGATCTGCCGGCGCGGGAAGAGGTAGTGGATGGCCTTGCGCACGGCCGGGTCGGGCACGCGGGTGTTCTTGATCCGCAGGGCGGTGGTGTACGCCCCGCGCCGCCCGCCCACCACCAGGTCCTTCTTCTTCGGGTCGCGCTCGGCCTCGGCGAACAGTTCCGGCGCCAGGCCGTCGCGGTCCGTGCTGGTGCTGTCGGCCCCGTCTCCCCGGCCGGTAAGGATCTCCTGACCGGAGTTGACCGCCTTCTTCCCGAAGATGAACTCGAAGCGGTCCACGTACTGGTGCCGGATCGGGTCGGTCTCCGCCTTCCAGTGGGGGTTGCGCTCCAGCGTCATGGAGTGGTTCTGCCGGTGCTCGACGATCCGGTACGGGCCGGTGGCGAACGGCTTGACGTCGTAGCGCGTCCCGGTGTCCTTGTCGGGCCGGACGGGCGAGGACGCCGACTGCGTGGCCATGAAGGACACGTCCGACTGCGGCTTGGGGAAGTGGAAGACCAGCGTCCGGTCGTCCGGGGTCTCGATGGCGTCCCGGCCGCCGACCTTCAGATGGCCGTCCTTGGGGCCGCGGTACTTCTTCACCGCCGCCGTCAGGTCGTCGGAACCGGTGAGCCACATCGGCCAGTAGGACGGCCCGACCTCGAACCCGGGCGCGAAGGTCCGCTCGATGCCGTACTTGACGTGCGCGGCGGTGACCGGCTTCCCGTCCTCCCAGGCGATCCCCTTCTTGAGGGTGAAGGTCCAGGTGCGCCCGCCGTCCGAAGGCCGGCCGAGGTCCGTGGCCAGGTCACCGACGAGTTTCGGCTTGCCGTCGACCACCTGGTACTGGGTGAGTTGACGCCCCCAGAGCAGGGAGGTGTTGAACGTCTCCCCGCTGTAGACCTTCTGCGGGTCCAGGTGCGGGGCATCGGTCGGGTTGAGGATGTGCACCGTGCCGCCGGACCGGGCCCCGGAGACCGCCGGCGCGGGGCCCGCACTGTCCTGCGCGGTCCCCAGCAGCGCGGACAGCTTGGCTTCCTTCCCGTGCTCCGCCTTCGCCCCTCCCGCGCCGGCGCCCGCCGAGCAGGAGCACAGCAGCGCGGCGCTGACGAGGATGGCCGGGACCGCCCGTGCCGCGGGGTGGGGACGGCGGTTGGTGCGGGGCATGGTGATCTCCCTTGTGGGTGGGGGCGTGGTACGCACGGTGGTGAAAAAAGGGGGAAGCGGGCGCGGAGGTGCCTTGACAGGGCTCGGCAGCCGCTCCGGCGGTCCTCGGCGAGTTGCTTTTCGCTGACTGACGAGGACGTGTGACGGGCACGACGAGCGGATCGGCGGCCTGCGGGGCCCTGCTCCTGACGTGAGCGGGGTGGGGGCTCCTGCGCCTCTTACGTCGTGATGGAGCGGCTGGGTGGCCGGACCGACGGCTGCGGACCCGTCGCGGTGACCAGGAGACGCGGCCGGTTCAGCGGCCGGTCCGTGGGTCGAGGGCGTCGCGGACGGCGTCGCCCAGCAGGTTGAAGGCGAGGACGAAGACGAGGATCGTCACGCCGGGGAAGAACATGTAGGTCGGGTCGTCGTAGAAGACCTCGGCGCCGCGGGCGATCATGCGTCCCCAGTCCGGGATCGGCTCGCTGATGCCGACCCCCAGGAAGGAAAGCGCGGCCTCGGCCGTCACGATGCCCGGGAGCGCCAAGGTGATGTGCACCAGCACCGGCGCCCAGACGTTGGGCAGCAACTCGCGCAGCACGATGTGCCGACGACCGGCGCCCACGGCCCGTGCCGCCTCGATGAACTCCCGTTCACGCAGGGACCGCACGGTCGTCCGCAGCACCATCGCCAGCGGCACCCAGCCGAACGCCGAGAAGACTAGGACGAGCACCGTGAACTGCATCCAGGCGGGTTCGTTCTCCCCGGGCGGCACGAACCGGGTCTGGATGACCGGGCTCAGCGCGAGGAGCAGCAGCAGAGTCGGGAAGGCCAGCAGAACGTTGCAGACGAAGGTGAACGCCCGGTCCGCCAGCCCGCTGAGGTAACCGACGGTCACCCCGAGCACGACCCCGACCACCGCGATGATCGCGACGGCCACCACCGCGACCAGCAGCGAGGTCCGGATTCCGTACAGGAGCTGGGTCAGGACGTCGCGGCCGAGCCCCGGTTCGATGCCGAACCAGAACTCTCCCGAGATACCGCCGTTGGGCAGCACCGGCAGCCCTTCCTCGCTCAGCAGTCCCGGCAGGTTCTGCCCGTAATGCTCGTCCGGGTTCTTGCCGTACACGGCGGCGATCAGCGGTGCCGCCAGTGCCAGCACGACGAAGAACAGCACCACACCGCCCGCGACGAGCCCGAGCCGGTCCCGCCGGAACGCGCCGAGCGCCGCGGCGAGGGGACCACGGGACTCCTGTATCTGCATTTCGGTCATGCGCGGGCGCACTCCTGCTTCTTCGTCGAAATCGGCCGCGGGGAGGATCGGGGAACCGATGGCAGTCCTGTTCGCAGATCGGATCGGGTAACGGACCTGGCTGACTCTGCATCGGCTGCGGACGATCATTAGAGCCAGCCGTCCCGAACTTGGCAATCCCCGTCCTTCCGCCCTGCCGGACATCAGTTCCGCGGTATTTAACAAAACCGACGCTTTTTCATGTTGCCGAAACATTGAGCAACATCAGGTCGGGAGCTATCGGGCGTTTCACCCCCGACGGAGAGCGGTTCCGCTTCACATGAGACTCGCCTCACACGCCTTGGAAAATTAGGCTGCTTGCGCGCCTGTAACCATCTTTCGATGGTCGTAGCGGCTCCCTGCCTGCCATAGCCCCCTCCCTTCGTTGATGCCGGAGACCTTCGGCGGGAATGAAGGGAGGAGGCGCTCCCCCGCACGACCGAGCCCCGCCGACCCGTCTCCCGGCAATTCCGAAGGGCCCTCACCTATCACCGGCAGCACAGACGATCCGTGCAATGCAACTGACCAGGTGGGTGAAAACGCCACGGGGAGGGATCGGGTCTCCGATATCCGCTTACTCGGCACTTCCCCACGGTCTGACGCCGTGCCGGTCGGCTTGGGGCATCGGCATGTCATTCCCGTCAACCAAAGGCCGGGGACGGATGCCGTCCCTTTCCGGGGCAGAGATACGGTGGCCCTGGGAAATCGGGGGTGGTGGGCGTGATGGGGCACGTGGAAGTACCGGGGCCGGAACCGGGATGGGGGCCGGCGCCATCGGCCTGTCCGGGCAACCCCAACCACGCCTCGCAGTTCAGCTTGTGGTGGTACGTCTCAGGGTCGTTCCACGTCGTGGCCGGACTCGCTCCCCCTCTGGAGGCGCTGGCGGCACGGCTGCGGCTCAGCGTCGAACGAAGCTGGGAGGACCTGGGCCACGTCGATGTCGCGATGGTTCACGTGAAGGGTGAGCACTTCGCCTTGCACCGCCTGGAAGGCAGTTCCTGCCAAGGCACGCTGGTCTCGGTGCCCCGTACCACCGAGGACGTCGACACGGATCTCGACCTTCTGCTGACGGCGCTGGGCCTCGACCGCCGTGCTCTCACCTTCATCGGCAGCGAGGAGACCGGCTACGAAGAGGTGGGGCGCTGAGGGATACGGCCCACGAGCGTGCTGCCGCCCGTGTCCGCGGCTGTGTACGGGCCGCGCCCATCGGCTGATTCGGGAGGGAATACCCCGGGGCATGGCCGATTCCGCCGTTGTCCCGGGGATCGGCGGCGGATTGGCTGGTCTCACCCGTCACACGAGCCCAGCGGACATGGGAGGCACCATGCGTCATTGGCGACTCAAGGCCGCGCTGACGGTGGTGGCGGGGGCGTGCGCCGTCACGCTGCCCGCCTCCGCCCTCGCCTCGCCCTCACCGGCACCTGACGCGACGGCGACACGCCCCGCCACGACGCGGCCATGGACGAGCGCGACGACGCCACGGACCACCGCGGAGGCGGCCCGCACGACCGCGGTACGGGGGGCGGCGAGCGCGGACATCCGGCGGGTCAGCGTCGCTCCGGACGGGCGCCAGGGTGACGGGGGTTCGTTCGACGCCGTCCTCAGCGCGAACGGGCGGACCGTCGTCTTCATCAGCGAGGCCACGAACCTCGTGCCCGAGGCGGCCGGCGGCGTGGGGTTGCAGATATACGCCAAGGATCTGCGCACCGGCCGGGTCGACCTGGTCAGCGCGGGCCAGGACGGTGAACCGGCTTACGTGCCGGGGGCCACGCTGGCCGTGAGCGCCAACGGTCGCTTCGTCGTCTTCGACTCGCCCTCCCGGACGCTCGATCCCAGCGACACCAACGCCGGGGACGACATCTTCCTCCGCGACCGGTGGAAGGGCACCACCGAGCTGATCACCCGTCAGCCCGCGGGCGCGCCCCGGGGTGACAGCTTCACACCGTCCATCAGCGCCAACGGTCGCTACATCGCCTTCACGTCCAAGCGGGACGATCTCGTGCCCGGGGACACCAACGGCCTGGCCGACATCTTCGTCCGCGACCGGTGGAAGGGCACCACGAAGCGCGTCAGCGTCGCCAGTGACGGCACCCAGGGGACGGGGGTCTCCACCGACGCGGTCATCAGCCCCGACGGCCGCCGGGTGGCGTTCGTGACCGAAGCCAGGAACCTCTTCCCCTGGCCGGGGAATCCCACGCGGACGGCGGATGAGGGTTCCGTGAAGCGCCCTCCGCAGCCGTACCGCGCCTTCGGCGTCCACGACCTGCGGACCGGGGAGACCCGGGCGGGCGCGCACAACGTGGACGGCGTCCCGGCGGACGTGCACTACACCCTGCGTTTCTCGCCTGATGGACGGTACGTCCTCTTCGGCACCAGCCAAGCGGTCCTGCCCGGGGAGCGGGCGGGCTTGCAGGGTTTCTACGCCCTCGACCTGCGCACCGGTGCGCAGCTGCGGCTCGGTGCACGGCCGGACGGCGGACAGCCGACCGGGACCGTGTTCGGGGAAGGGCTCAGCGCCGACCACCGGACCGCGTACTTCACCTCCAACGCGCCCGATCTCGTTCCCGGAGACACCAACGGCACCTGGGACGTGTTCGCCCGCGACCTGCGGACCGGAGCGGTGACCCGGCTGAGCACCACACCCGATGGCGGCACGCTCACCGAAGGCGCCTACGGCGCTTCCGTCGACCGGTCCGGGCGCCGGGTGGTCTTCAACAGCGACAGCGCCGAACTCGTCCCCGGGGACACCAACGGCGCGCGGGACGTCTTCCTGCGACGCCTGCGCTGAGCAACTCACGCGAGGGCTCCGTCCGGTGGCGCGGCGCCCCCGGCTTCGTTGTGTGCGGACGGCCATCCGCCACGTCAGCGGGACGAAGGCGTCGGCGCGGGAGATCACCTTCGGCGAAGGCGTCGTGGCGGTCCACGGCATGGTGGGTGGTGCCGCGTAGGCCCCGGGGCGAGCCCCTACGCCACATCGAACCGGCGGGGACGGACGCCCGAGGACCGACGCCCCTCACCGCTGATCGGCTTTCGATAATCTCGGCGGGTGATACGGCAAAACGGGAAGGACCGGGCGGGCGCGGGCTTCCTCGCGGCCCTTTCCCTGGTGGTGAAAGGGCCGGCGTTCCGTGACGGGGCGTTGTGGGCCGTGCTGTCCCTGGTGGGTGTCGCCTGGTTCGTGGAGGCGGGCGACGCGACGCCCTCCGTGGTGCTGGATGCGGTGCTGGATGTGGTGCTGCCCGTGGTGGTGCTGGCGGTGGCGGTTCCGGGCGGGCGCCGGTGGCCCGGTGCGGCCGTGGTGGCGGTCAACGGGCTGTGTGCGCTGGGCCTGACGGACCAGGTCAGTCCGGGGAGCCCGTACCTGCTGCCGCTGGCCGTGATGAGCTACCTGCTGGGCATCCGGTCGGCGTCCGCACGCTCGGCGTTGCTGGTGCTCGGTGGCTGTGTCGCGGTCGATCTCGCGGTGTGTGCCCTGCTGCGGACCGGTGCGGTGTGGTGGTTCTACACGGTGACGCTGGTGCCGGGGGCGCTGCTGCTGCCGTGGCTCGCCGGCTGCTACCGACGGGCCCGGCTGGCGCTGGTGCGCGGCGGCTGGGAACGGGCGGTGAGCCTTGAGCAGCGGCAGCGGTCGGTCGTGGAACAGGCCCGGCTGCGCGAACGCACCCGGATCGCGGCCGACATGCACGACTCGCTGGGCCACGAGCTGAGCCTGATCGCACTGCGCGCCGGTGCTCTGGAACTGGAACCGGCGCTGACGGACGAGCACCGTGCCGATGTCACCGCGTTGCGCTCGGCGGTCTCGGACGCCGTCGAGCACCTCCGGGACACCATCGGGGTGCTGCGCGAGGGCACGGAGTCCGGGCCGGACGCGTCACCCGCCGAATCCGTGGAGGAACTCGTGCGCCGGGCGAGCGCGTCCGGCGTGGAGGTCGCCCTGCACCGCGAGGGCGAGGCCCCCGCCTTGGCTCCGTTGGCCGACCGGGCCGTGTACCGGGTGGTGCAGGAGTCGCTGACCAACGCCACCAAGCACGCCCCCGGCAGCGCGGTGCGGGTGCGGATCACGCACAAGGACGGCAAGACCGAGGTGCGGGTGGTCAACTCCCCCGGCGGGTCGAAGTCCGCGCCCGCCCGGGCCTCCGGGCACCGCGGACTGACGGGGATGCGGGAGCGGGTGCGGATCGTCGGCGGCACCTTGCGGGCCGGACCGCGCGGCGGCGGCTTCGAAGTGGTGGCCACCGTGCCGGATCGGGTGGGTCCCGATCGGTCGCTCACCGCGGGCCGGCGGACGATGCACGAGGAGGAGGAGTCCACGCACCAGCTCGCGGTGGCGCGGCGCCGGGCCAGGTTGCGGTTCGCCGCCGCCTTCCTCGTACCGGCCGGGATCGGGCTCACGGTGCTCCCGGCCGCCGCACTGCTCGCCTACCAACTGACCACGTGCGTCCTGCGGCCCACTGCCTACGAGGCGCTGCGCCCCGGCCAGCAGCGCGAGCGGTTCGCGGACGTGCTGCCCGCGCGCCAGTTCCCCTATCCGTCCGCCGCCATGCGGTCAGCGCCCACACCGCCCGGCTCCGCCTGCGAGTTCTACCGGTCCAACGGCAACCTCCTGGAGGAGGTGGACGTGTACCGGCTGTGCTTCGCCGGTTCCCGACTCGTCGCCAAGGACGTGCTGCCCCGCGGGGCGGACGGTTCTTGATCGCGGCCGTTTTCAGGAACCGGCCCCAGGGGGTGGGCGCTGGTGACGTCATCGTTCCGCTGTTCCCCCGATGCCGTCACCGGCAGGCGATGGCGTCACTGGCAGGTGATGGCGTTACCCGGGGGCGATGGTGTCGTCTGGGGAAGTCGCGTCGGGGAACGGTGGGGTCGTCAGGGGCGATGGCGACGTGCGGCGCAAGGCGATCACCTCCTCAGGCATCGCGTCCTCAGGCACCGCGTCCTCAGGCATCGCGGCGGCGCAGTGCGATCAGGCCCGTCAGATGGGCCGCCGCGGACCATGTCACGACGATGGCCAGGCCCACCACGGGGGCGTAAGTATCACCTTCTCCCTTCATGAAGTGGGCGCCCGCGCTCTGCGGCAAGTAGTCGTTGATCGTCAGCAGGGTTTTCCCGCCCAGGCCCAGGAGAACCATCGGCAGGCCCGCGAGCAGGAGGCTGACGAGCGCCAGCACCCCGGCGGCGGACCGCACGGCGAAGGACACCCCGACGGTGAGCACCGCCACCGCCGCCAAGTACGCCCCCAGCGACAGCACTTGCCCTATCGCCTCGGCGGGTTCGAACGTCGCATGGCCGCGGAAGGTCATCCAGCTCACGGTCGTCCCCAGCACACCGAGCACCACCCCGCCGCAGAACGAGACCGCGCCGGCCACGAGCGCCTTCGCCCACTGGAGCCGCCCCCTGACCGGCACCCACAGCAGGGACGCGCGTATGGAGCCGGTGGTGTACTCGCTCGTCACGGTGGTCATGGCCAGGACGACGAAGGCGAACTGCACCAGGACGGCGGCGCTGACGGGCGCGCTGCCGACCGGTTGGACCGGCTCGTCGTTGATCCGGGCCAGAGAGCCGTAATAGAACGTGAACACCGCCATGAGCAGGGCGGCCACGGGTAAGCAGACGTACGCGGTGCGGGTGGTCCACAGTTTGGTCCACTCGGCCGCGAGCGCACCGGCGAGCCCGAACCGGCCGCCGAAGTGGTCGATCGGTGGGCGTTCGCGTGCGCTGTCAGTGACGATGGTCGACATCGGTCCTACCCTCCCTGCCCTTCCGTGCCGGTATCCGGGGCGCGGTGTGGGACGTGCCGGGGCCTCGTCTGCTCGTGCCGGAGGCTCTTCCGTGCGGGCCGGAGGCTGCTTCATGTCCGCCGGACGCCGCTTCGGGTGCGCCGGGCGCTCGTCCGTGTGTGCCGTACTCCACGGCGTCCGAGGTGAGTTCCCGGTAGGCCTGCTCCAGTGATGCCGTCTCCTCACTCAGTCCGTGCAGCCGAACTCCCCGCTCGTGGGCGAGATCGCCGACTTCCTCGACGGTCCGGCCCATGACGACGAGCTCGTCCGGACTGCTCCATGCCACTTGGGTGCCGTCGTACGACAGGAGTTCGTCAGCCAGGGCGTGTATCTCGTCGGGACGGGGACAGCGCACCCGCACCCGGGCCGGCGCGCCGCTCGCCAGCACGTGGGCTATCGGGGCGTCTGCCAGCAGCCTGCCCCGGCCGATCACCACGAGGTGATCGGCGGTCAGTTGCATCTCGCTCATCAGGTGGCTGGAGAGGAATACGGTGCGTCCCTCGGTGGCCAGGGACCGGACGAGTTCGCGTACCCACAGCACGCCGTCCGGGTCGAGCCCGTTGACCGGTTCGTCGAAGATGAGCACCCGCGGATCACCGAGGAGCGCGCCCGCGACACCGAGCCGCTGATGCATACCGAGCGAGAAGGCCCCGGCACGCCGGTGCGCCACCGTGGCCAGTCCCACCTCCTCCAGCACCTCGTCCACCCGCCGCACGGGGATGCCGTTACTGCGCGCCATGGCCCGCAGGTGCGCGCGGGCCGACCGTCCCGGGTGCAACGCCTTCGCGTCCAGCAGCGCGCCCACTTCTCGTACCGGGTGGCGCAGTGAGGAGTAGGGCTTGCCGTTGATGAGGGCTTGCCCCTCGGTCGGGTGGTCGAGCCCGAGGATCATGCGCATCGTCGTCGACTTGCCGGCGCCGTTGGGCCCGAGGAAGCCCGTCACCCGGCCTTCGGTGATGTCCAGGGTCATCCCGTCCACAGCGGTGGTGCCGCCGTAGCGTTTGGTCAGACCTCTCAAGGTGATCACGCGTCTCCTTTCGGATCGGTGGGTCGGCTCGGGGCCGGTTGACGGGTTCGTTCGCTCGGCTGAGGCGCTCGGCTGATGCGCTCGGTTGGTGCGTTGGTCCGGTACGGGCGTCCGCGCGGCTTGGGCTGGGGTAGGTCAGCCGCCCGTCCCTTCCGTTCGGCTTGTGCGCTCGGCTCGTCCTCTTCGTGATTCACCGTAGGAGTTCCGGGATCACGGGCACATCGGTCGTTCGTCAGGCAGTGACTTGCCTTTCGACAGGCGTGAGTTCTGCCCTGCGGCAGATGACCCCTTACTTTCGTCAAGGTCGAGTGGGCGGCAGGACCACCGTGACCCCAGCGGGAAAGCGGCCGTGCCAACCGTCGTTTCCGCCCGCCCGGTAGCTCTGCCGACTGCCGTACGGTGCCGCCGGGCCGCACGGCCGACGCGAGAAGATGGCCCCGCGACACATCCATCGACGTGGTGAAAGGGGCGGGCGCCCGCAATGATCCGAGTGCTGCTGGCCGACGACGAGGTGCTGATCCGCGCCGGGGTCCGCGCGATCCTCTCGAAGGATCCCGGAATCGAGGTCGTCGCCGAGGCGGCCGACGGTGACGAGGCCGTCGAGGCAGTGCGCCGCTACCGGCCCGACGTGGCCGTCCTGGACATCCAGATGCCGCGGCTGGACGGCATCGCGGCGACCGCGCGGATTCACCGGGAGGTGCCCGGGACGGCGGTGGCGATGCTGACCACGTTCGGGGAGGACGACTTCATCGCCCGCGCCTTGCGTGAGGGCGCGGGCGGGTTCCTGCTGAAGGCGGGCGACCCGAGGGAGCTCATCGCGGGTGTGCACGCGGTGGCCGCGGGCGGTGCGTACTTGTCGCGGAAGGTGGCCGCACGGGTCGTCGCCGGTCTGAACACCGGCAGGTTGGCGGCCGGCGCGTCCCGGTACCCGGTGGACCGGCTGACCGAGCGGGAGCGCGACGTGCTGGCCCTGCTCGGTGGCGGGTTGTCCAACGCCGAGATCGGCGCGCGGCTGCACCTCGTCGAAGGGACGGTCAAGGCGCACGTCAGCGCCATCTTCGGCAAGCTCGGCGTGCGCAACCGGGTGGAGGCGGCGCTGGCCGCGTACGAGGCGGGCTGGGTCGACCGGAACCGGTAGGTCGTCGCGAGAAAAGGCCCGTGGGCCCCCGGCGGCATGGCGGGGGCCCCCGGGTGGGGGGCCCGGCACGCCCTGCCCCCGCGAGGGGGGGGCCCCGCCCCGGGGGCGCCCACCGCCGGGCGGGGTGGGAGCCGGGGC
>NZ_JBEXNM010000072.1:0-45094 GCF_040611095.1 Streptomyces sp. NPDC003077
GGGGGTCTCGCGGGGGGGGCCGGTGCGGGCCCGCTCCCCGGTGGGGGGGGCCCGGGGGGGGGCCCCCCCCCCCGGTGGGGGCGTCGCCGCCCGGACGCGGGCCCCCGTCGCCCCGTGGTGCGGGGACCTCCGCGGCGGCCCGTCCGTCGTTCGCACGCGCGGCCTGTCCACCGTTCGCACGCGCGGCCTGCCCGGCGTTCGGACTCGTGGCCCGTCCGCCGTTGCCCGTACTCGCGGATCGCCCGCCGTCCGTGCTCGCGGGCCTGGTCCCGGGTACAACGGTGCCGGCGCCCCCCTGCGCGCCGCCGCGCCGTCCGCTGCCGCGTTCCGCGCGCAGGATCTCCTCGTACGCGGCGGTCAGCCGTTCGCCGGGCGGTACGCCCAGTTCCTCGTCCAGCAGGCGGCGGGTGCGGTGGAACCACTCGATGGCGTCCGACTGGCGGCCCGTGCGGAACAGCGTGCGGATCAGGGCCGCGATCAGCCCCTCCCGCAGCGGGTGGGTGACCGCGGCGGAGTACAGGACGGACGCGGCCTGCTCGTGGTCGTCCATCGCCGAGTAGGCACGGGCCAGCGCCTCGACCGCGGTCAGCCGCCGCTCCTCCAGCGCGTGCGCGGCGGCGGCGAACGGCGGGCTGGGCACCGTCCCGGTGAGCGCGGGCCCGCGCCACAGGGCCAGCGCCTCGCGCAGCAGCGGTACGGCGTCGCCGGGGGCGTTCTCGGGGCGTGCCAGGGCGACGAGTTCGCCGAAGCGGTGGGCGTCGATCAGCTCCTCGGGGAGCCGCAGCAGGTACGCCGAGCCGTGCGTGGCCAGCCCGACGCCGTACGCCTCCGCACCGGCCTCGGCGAGGGTGGCGCGGAGGCGGGAGACGTGGCCCTGGACGACCGTCCGGGCGTGCTCGGGTGGCTCTTCCTCCCAGAGGGCGTCGATCAACTGCTCCAGCGGAACAGTGGTGTTGGGCCGCAACAGCAGCAGGGCGAGGACGCTGCGCCGTTTGGCGGGCCCGAGCGCCAGCTCACCGGAACCGGTGGCGACGCTGATCGGGCCCAGCAGGGAGAACTCCAACTCACCCCTCCAGGAAGGTGGTCAGCGCGTTGGCGAGCATGTGCGGGTCGTCCGCGCCGCACAGTTCGCGGGCGGAGTGCATGGACAGGATCGCCACGCCGATGTCGACGGTGGTGATGCCGTGCCGGGCGGCGGTGATTGGGCCGATCGTGGTGCCGCAGGGCATGGAGTTGTGGGAGACGAAGGACTGCCACGGCACCCCGGCCCGCTCGCAGGCGTCCGCGAAGATCGCCCGCCCGGTGCCGTCGGTGGCGTACCGCTGGTTGACGTTGACCTTCAGGATCGGGCCGCCGTTGGGCATGGGGTGGTGGCCCGGCTCGTGGCGCTCGCTGTAGTTGGGGTGGACGGCGTGGCCGGTGTCCGAGGACAGACAGATCGTCCCGGCCAGCGCCCGCGCCCGGTCCTCGTACGAACCGCCGCGCGCGAACACCGAGCGCTCCAGCACCGTGCCGAGCAGCGGCCCCTCCGCGCCGGTGTCCGACTGGCTGCCGTTCTCCTCGTGGTCGAAGGCGGCCAGGACGGGGATGCAGGGGAGGGTGGCGCCGCCGGTCGCCGCGGCGGCGAGCGCGGCGGTGCCGGCGTGGACGGACAGGAGGTTGTCCATGCGCGGACCGGCCACCAGCTCGTGGTCGCGGCCCAGGTAGGCGGGCGGTTCGACGCTGTGGACCATCAGGTCCCAGCCGCGCACCTCGTCGGCGGGCACGTCGGCCTCGTCCGCGACGAACGAGATCAGGTCGCCCTCGTGCACCTCGCCCAGGCCCCAAACGGGCGTCATGTGGCGCTGCTTGTCGAGCTTGAGCCCGTCGGCGTTGACGGAGCGGTCGAGGTGGACGGCGAGCTGCGGGACGCGCAGCAGCGGCCGGTCGATGTTGACGAGCCGGTGGCTGCCGTCGCTCAGGGTCAGCCGTCCGCTGAGGCCGAGGTCGCGGTCGAGCCAGGTGTTGAGGAGCGTGCCGCCGTAGATCTCGACGGCGACCTGTCGCCAGCCGCCGGAGTGGGTGTCCGGGTGGGGCTTGACGCGCAAATTGGGAGAGTCGGTGTGAGCCCCCACAATCCGGTACGGAGTGGCCGGGGTGGCGCCCACGGGCACGTACCAGGCGATGAGGGCGCCACCGCGGATCACGTACTTCCCGCCCGCCTCACCGTCCCAGGCGTCGGTCTCGGCTACCTGGCGGAAGCCCGCCTTCTCCAGCCGCTCGGCCGCGTTCGCCACCGCGTGGTACGGGGAGGGACTGGCGGCGAGGAAGGACATGAGGTCGTCGGTGTGGCCGCGATCGAAGCGGGCGGAATTACTCATGTAGTCAGCATAAGGACTGCTGTCTTGCCGCTCTTGGAACGCGCGGGGCGATGGTTGACCGATGCGGGACGGTCGGCGATCGGTATGGGGGCGGTTGGTGAGCGGTGGGGGCATTTGGGGGCATGTTGGGGGCGGCTGGGGGGAGTTGGGGCGCCGGGTGTTCGGCTGTTGGGGTGGGTGGTCGAGCGTTCGTCGGGTGGTGGCCGGTCCTCGTTCGACCGTCGAGCGGTGGCCGGTCCTCGTTCGACCGTCGGGCGGTGGCCGGTCCTCGTTCGTCCGTCGAGCGATATCCGTCCCTCGTTCGTCCGGCAGCCGCCTGTCCGTCGTCCGGCAGCCGCTCGCCCGTCGTCCGGCGCCTGTCCGTCGTCCGGCAGCCGCTCGCCCGTCGTCCGGCGCCCGCCCGTCGTCCGGCGCCCGCCCGTCGTCCGGCGCCCGCCCGTCGTCCGGCGCCCGCCCGTCGTCCGGCAACCGCCCGCCCGGGACGCGTCCCTCGTCAGCCGAGGAGCCGGGCCACCGCGCGGCGGGTGCGGTCGGGGGCCTTGCGGTCGGCGGAGAGCTGGACCGCCTGGTTGAGGGCCATGTAGATGCCGATCAGCTCGAACGCGATCTGTTCGGGCTCGGTGTCCGGCGGCAGCTCGCCCGCCTCCACGGCGAGGCGCAGCTCGCCGATCAGGCGGCGCCGCCAGAGCGTGAAGAGGCGGAAGACGGTGTCCCGCACGGGGCCGCGGCGCGCGTCGTACTCCACCGTGGCCGTGGTGAAGAAGCAGCCGCCGGGGAAGGTGTCGCGTTCGCGTTCGAGGTAGGTGGTCCAGGACTCGCAGACCGCGCGGAGGCGGGCGAGGCCGGGGGTCGCGTCGGCGGCCGGTTCCCAGACCGTGCGGGAGAAGATCGTCGACGCCTCTTCGAGGGTGGCGAGCTGGAGCGCTTCCTTGGTGCCGAAGTGTCCGAGGACGCCGGCCTTGCTCATGCCGAGGTCGGTGGCGAGCCGTCCGATGGTCAGCCCTTCGAGCCCTTCCACCGAGGCGATCGCGATGCCGCGTTCGATGATCCGCTCCCGCGTCTTGCGGGCCTCGGCAGCGGACTTGCGTGGACTCATGCCCCCATCGTATCGCCGGGCGCTCATTTAACTTACGACCGTTCGGTTGCTATTCTCCCCGGCAGTTCCGACGACCCGAGGAGTACCGCCGTGCCGGGAGCCCGCATCACCGCCCTGGGCCACTACCAGCCGTCCCGCGTGCTGACCAACGACGACCTGGCGCGCATGGTCGAGACCAGCGACGACTGGATCCGCCGCCGCACCGGCATCGCCACCCGCCGGATCGCCGACGAGGCCGAGTCCGTGACCGACATGGCCGCCGCGGCGGCGGAGAAGGCGCTCGCCGCCTCCGGGCTCGACCCCCGCGACATCGGCCTCGTCACCGTGGCGACCTGCTCTGCCGTCGACCGGTGCCCCTCGATCGCCGCCCAGGTCGCGGGCCGCCTCGGGCTGCCGTCCCCGGTGGCGTTCGACCTGAACAACGGGTGTGCGGGCTTCTGCACGGCGCTGGCCACCGCCGATCACGCGCTGCGCGCGGGCGCCGCCCGGCACGCCCTGGTCATCGGCGCGGAGAAGATGTCGGACGTCACCGACTGGACCGACCGCAGCACCTGCGTCCTGCTCGCGGACGGCGCGGGCGCGGCCGTCCTCAGCGCCTCGGAGTCGGACGGGGTCGGATCCGGGGCGGACGGCATCGGCTTCGGGGCGGACGGAATCGGCTCCGGGACAGAGGGAAACAGCTTCGGTACGGCCGGGATCGGCCCCGTGGTGTGGGGCTCCGACCCCTCCCGGGGTGATTACGTGCGGCTGGTGGACGAGTGGCAGCCGCGCTTCACGCAGGAGGGGCAGGCGGTCTACCGCTGGGCCACCGCCGAACTCCCGGGTCTCGCCCGGGAGGCATGCCGCCGCGCCGGGATCGAGCCGGGCGAGCTGGCCGGCGTCGTCACCCACCAGGCCAACCTGCGCCTGATCGAGGCGGTGCTGCGCCAGCTTGACCTGCCGGAGGACGTGGTGATCGCCCAGGACGTCGTGGAGTCCGGCAACACCTCCGCCGCGTCCGTGCCGCTGGCCCTCTCCAAGCTGGTCGAGCGCGGCGAGCTGCCCTCCGGCGGCAAGGTGCTGCTGCTGAGCTTCGGCGGCGGGATGTCCTGGGCGGGGCAGGTGGTGGAGTGCCCGTGAGGGGGAGGCCGTGAGGGGGAGGCCGTGAGGGGCAGGCCGTGAGGGGCAGGCCCCGCCCCCCACGCCAAAGGGCCCGCCCCCGCGAACGGAAGGCAGGCCCTTGGAGCCAAGCCGATCGGCCGGGCGGTGCCGGACCCCGGTATCACCGGGCCCCGGCACCCCCGCCCCGGCTCAGAACGCCGCTTCGTCCAGCTCCATCAGCGACTGGTCCACGGTCTCGGCCAGGCCGCGCTGCACCGCGACGCCCGGCAGGACGTTGTGCGCGAAGAACTTGGCCGCCGCGATCTTGCCCGCGTAGAACGGCTTGTCCTTGGCGGAGGCGCCGGCCAGCTTCTCGGCCGCGACCGCCGCGCCCTTCAGGAGCAGGTAGCCGATGACCACGTCACCGGAGGCCATGAGCAGGCGGGTGGTGTTCAGGCCGACCTTGTAGATGGACTTGACGTCCTTCTCGGTGGCGGCGAGGTCCGTCAGCATGGTGCCGACGATCGCCTCCAGGTCGGCCGCGGCCTTGGCCAGCTCGCCGCGCGCCTGCTCCAGCTCCTCGCCGCCGACCGCCTCGGCCAGGAACTTCTTGATCTCCTCCGAGAGGACGGTGAGCGCCTGGCCCTGGTCCCGGACGATCTTCCGGAAGAAGAAGTCCTGGCCCTGGATGGCGGTGGTGCCCTCGTACAGGGTGTCGATCTTGGCGTCCCGGATGTACTGCTCGATCGGGTACTCCTGGAGGTACCCGGAGCCGCCGAAGGTCTGGAGCGACTGCGCGAGCTGCTCGTAGGACTTCTCCGAGCCGTAGCCCTTGACGATCGGCAGCAGCAGGTCGTTCAGGCGGACGGCGGCCGAGGCGTCCTCGCCCGCGGCCTGCTTGACCAGCACCTCGTCCTGCACGGCGGCGGTGTAGAGCACCAGCGCGCGCATGCCCTCGGCGTACGCCTTCTGCGTCATCAGCGCGCGGCGGACGTCGGGGTGGTGGGTGATGGTGACGCGCGGCGCGGTCTTGTCGGTGAAGGCCGCCAGGTCCGGGCCCTGCACGCGCTCCTTGGCGTACTCAAGGGCGTTGAGGTAGCCGGTGGAGAGGGTGGCGATGGCCTTCGTGCCGACCATCATCCGGGCGAACTCGATGATCTTGAACATCTGGCGGATACCGTCGTGCTTCTCGCCCAGCAGCCAGCCCTTGGCCGGGTGGTTGGCGCCGAAGGTCATCTCGCAGGTGTTGGAGGCCTTCAGGCCCATCTTGTGCTCGACGTTGGTGGCGTAGACGCCGTTGCGCTCGCCCAGCTCGCCGGTCTCCCAGTCGAAGTCGTACTTGGGGACGATGAACAGGGACAGGCCCTTGGTGCCGGGACCGGCGCCCTCGGGGCGGGCCAGCACGAAGTGGACGATGTTCTCCGACATGTCGTGCTCGCCGGAGGTGATGAAGCGCTTGACGCCCTCGATGTGCCAGGAGCCGTCCTCCTGCCGGACGGCCTTGGTGCGGCCGGCGCCCACGTCCGAACCGGCGTCCGGCTCGGTCAGCACCATGGTGGAGCCCCACTGCCGGTCCACCATCCGCTGCGCGATCTTGTGCTGCTCCTCGGTGCCCTCGTCGTAGAGGACGCCCGCGAACGCAGGGCCGGACGCGTACATCCACACGGCCGGGTTGGCGCCCAGGATCGTCTCGGCGAAGGCCCACAGCAGCGAGCGCGGCGCGGTGGTGCCGCCGAGCTCCTCGGGGATGCCCAGGCGCCACCACTCGGCGTCCATGTACGCCTGGTAGCTCTTCTTGAAGGAGTCGGGGACGGGGGCGGTGTTGGTCTCGGGGTCGAAGACCGGTGGGTTGCGGTCGGCGTCGGCGAAGGAGTCGGCCAGCTCGTTCTCGGAGAGCCGGGCGATCTCGGACAGCACGCTCTTGGCGGTGTCGACGTCCATCTCCGCGAACGGTCCGGTGCCGTACACGCGGTCGCGCCCGAGCACCTCGAAGAGGTTGAACTCGATGTCGCGGAGATTCGACTTGTAGTGCCCCATGGGTGCGACTCCGTATGTATTCGTGAGGACCGGCCTCAACACGCAATACCAGCAAGTAGCTACCGATGATGCTACCCGTCGGTAATAAGAAGCAACCCCTGATCGCGCATCTGTGACGAGCGTCCCTCGGCGCTTTACGGGGCGGGCGCCGCCGTTCGTCCGGGGTTCGCCGCGCGTTCTCCGCGATCGCCGCCGCCACGGACCGTCGTACCGTCCCGCGGCCGTCTCCCGTGGGCTCGTTGGGGACTCCGTGACCTTTTCCGGGGGGTTCACCGGGGACGCCGTGACCTTTTCCCGTGGGTTCGCCGGGACTCCGTGACCTTGGGCGGCCGTGTGTCACAAGGACTCAGTACGCTGTGCCGCATGTACGGCTACGACCAGAACCCGGGCCCCGGGCAGCAGCAGTACGGCGCCCCGCCGCCGCAGCACCCGGCCCCCGGCGGCTACGGGGAGCAGCCGCTGTACCCGGAGCCGTCACCGCCCTCCCTCACCGACGCGGTGCGCGCCTTCACCACCGGCTCGATGTCGGCCGAGGACTTCCAGGGCATCTTCTCGACGTCCAAGGTCTACTGCCCGCGCGGTGACAACCCCGGCTTCCTGGCGCTCCACAACACCCAGCAGCCGGTCATCCCGATGTTCACCTCGCTCAAGGAGCTCCGCCGGTACGCGGGCAAGGAGTCCAAGTACTTCGTGATCACCGGCGCGGAGGTGCTGGACCTGCTGCCGACCGGCTACGGCTTCGTCCTGGACATGGAGGGCGACCACCGCATGGTCTTCGACGCGAAGGCCGTGGAGCAGATGGTCGACTTCGCGATGCGGCGGATGTACGGCTGATCCGGTTGCCCGGACCCGTAAGGGGCGGGCGCCTGCCGTTTCGCGGCCCGGGGCACGGGTCGCGGAGGGGTGGGCGCCCGCCTTTTCGCGTTTACGGGCCTCGCTGTTTTACGGGCTCCCGCTCATGGGGCCGGGTGATTTCTCGGGTCCGCCGCCTGACGCCGACGAGGCCCGGCGCGCCCCCACGGGTGTATATCCCGCCTCCGTGAGCACCCGTGTGCGCGAAGGCGCGCGGGCGGGCGCCGGAGGGGCGCGATTCCCCTTCCGTACGCGGACGCTCCTGCGGGAATGCCGTGCGCCTTGCTGATTGTTCACTGTTCAACTAAGTTGGGCGGCGAACGCCAGAAGGAGGCCGTCATGCCTGCTGTGACCGTAGAGAACCCGTTGATCCTGCCCCGGGTGAGTGCCCCCGTCGGCGCGCGTCCGCGCCCGGCCCGGGCGGTGTCGACCGCGCCGAGCGGCTTCGAAGGGGAGGGGTTCCCGGTGCGCCGCGCGTTCGCGGGCATCGACTACCGGCACCTGGACCCGTTCATCATGATGGACCAGATGGGCGAGGTGGACTACGAGGCCGGCGAGCCGAAGGGCACCCCCTGGCACCCGCACCGCGGCTTCGAGACCGTCACCTACATCATCGACGGCACCTTCATCCACCAGGACTCGCACGGCGGTGGCGGCACCATCACCAACGGCGACACCCAGTGGATGACGGCGGGCTCCGGCCTGCTGCACATCGAGACCCCGCCCGAGGAACTCGTCATGTCCGGCGGCCTCTTCCACGGCCTCCAGCTGTGGGTGAACCTGCCGGCCCGGGCCAAGATGACCGACCCCCGCTACCAGGACATCCGCGGCGGCAGCGTCAAGCTCCTGACCTCCGGCGACGGCGGCGCGCTGCTGCGGGTCATCGCGGGCGAGCTGGACGGCCACGAGGGGCCGGGCATCACGCACACGCCGATCACGATGATCCACGCCTCGGTGAGCCCCGGCGCCGAGGTCACGCTGCCCTGGCGGCAGGACTTCAACGCCCTCGCGTACGGGCTCGCGGGGCAGGGGTACGCCGGAGCGGAGAGCCGGCCCTTCGGCATGGGCCAGGCCGTCGTCTTCGGCGACGGGGACACGCTCACCGTCCGCGCCGCCGAGAGCCAGGACTCCCGCAGCGCGAACTTCGAGCTGGTGCTGCTCGGCGGGCTGCCGATCCGCGAGCCGATGATGCACTACGGACCCTTCGTCATGAACACGCACGCCGAGCTCGCCCAGGCCTTCGAGGACTTCCAGGCGGGCCGGCTGGGCACCGTCCCGGCCGAAGCGGCGTGACCCCGGCGGGGTGAACCGGGGGCCGGAGGGCGTTGGGGCGCCCTCCGGCGGCACGGCGCCGAGAGGCGTACGGAGCGGCGCGGGCAGGCCCGGCGGCCGAACCATCGGCCCGCGCCGCTCCCCGTGCCGGGAGCCGGGTGCCGGGGACAACGACTCGGGTGTCCACCTTGCGGGACCGGCGTTCACCGCACATGCGTAATGACTGATTTGCGCAATTTGTAGACGTTCGCATGGTCCACTGTTCCCGTGGCGAACGAGGCGAACGACGCGCACGAGGCGAGAGGACACCAGGACCACGACCGGGGCCGGACCGGCGACGGTGCCGCCCTGCTGCCCCGGCCCGTGCGCCGCACGGCGGCCTGGTGCGGGGCGCTGCTGCTGGTGGCCGCCGTGGTCGCCGTCCTGGTGTGGCTGTGCGTGGAACTGCGGGCCGCCGTCACGCCCGTCCTGCTGGCCCTGCTGGGGAGCGCGCTGCTGGGGCCGCTGTACCGGCGGCTGGTGGCCATGAAGCTGAACCACTCGCTGGCGGCCGGGCTGACCTGCGCCGTCCTGCTGATCGTGGTCGGCGGCGCCGGGTACATCGTGGTGAACGCGCTGGTGGACAGCGGCGACCAGATCGTCGCCTCGGTCAAGCAGGCGGCCCAGGACGTCTCCCGCCACCTCGGCACGCCCGGCACCTCGCTGGACGACATGGCCTCCAACGCCAAGGAACTCCTCGGGAAGTTCGGCGGCAAGGCGGCGTCGGGGGTGATGGCCGGGGTCAGCGTCGTCGTGCAGTACGTGGCCGCCGCGGTGCTGGCGCTGCTGCTGACCTTCTTCTTCCTGCGCGACTCCGGCCGGGTGCTGCGCTCCCTGCGGCACTGGGCGCCCGGCTCCTCGGCGCCCGAACTGGAACGGCTGGCCCGGCGCGCCTTCCAGGCCATCGAGGGCTTCATGCGCGGCACGACGCTGATCGCGCTCATCGACGCGGTGTGCATCTGCGTCGGGCTGCTGATCCTGCGGGTGCCGGGGGCGGTGGGGCTGGGCGCGCTGGTGTTCGTCGGGGCGTACATCCCCTACCTGGGCGCGTTCATCTCGGGCGCGGTGGCGGTCCTCGTCGCGCTCGCCGACCGCGGTTTCGTGATCGCCGTGTGGGCGCTGGGGATCATCCTGCTGGTCCAGGTGGTGCTGGAGGGCCACATCCTGCAACCGATCATCCAGAGCCGCACGGTGCGGATGCACCCGGCGATCGTGCTGCTGGCCCTGGCGGCGGGCGCGGCGGTGGCCGGCATCCTGGGCATGCTGCTGGCCGTCCCCCTGACGGCGGCGGCGATCGGGGTGCTCTCGGATCTGCGGACGCGTTACGGGCCGGGGGAGGACGAGAACGAGGACGGGGACGGGGACGAGGGGGGCGGGGACGTGCGGGAGGGCTGATCACGACCGAAGCCCTCAGCCCGCCGCCCCCGGCCCGTCACCCGCCAGGAGCCCTCAGCCTGCCCCCCACCTCGTCACCCGCCGCCCCCACCTCATCACCCGCCATCCACCCCCGTGGACGCCACCACCCCCCGCGCCGCCGACCCGATCGGCTGCTCCGGCGCGGGTGCCGGTTCGCCGTACGCGGCGCCGGGTGTCGGGGGCTTCCCGGTGGTGTCCGGGGTGCCGGTCCCGCCGCCCTCGTCGCCGATTCCCCCGGTGGTCTCGCCCGCGTCCTCGTACATCTCGAACCACGTCGACTTGCCGTCCCCGCGCGGCTCCACGCCCCAGGCGCCGGCCAGCAGTTCCAGCAGCACCAGCCCGCGTCCGGAGGAGGCCATCTCGCCGGGGCTGCGGCGGTGCGGGAGCTCGTCGCTGCTGTCGGCGACGTCGACGTGGATGCGCCGGGAGCCCATCTCGCCGGTGATCTCGGCGACGAGCAGGGCGTCGCCGTCGGTGTGGGTGAGGACGTTGGTGACCATCTCGGAGACCATCAGGACGGCGGAGTCCACCTGGTCGGGGTCGGCCCAGTCGTGCAGCACGTCGCGGACCTGGCGGCGGGCCTCGGCGATCCGCTGCGGCTCGGCCTGGGCGACGGTGACGACCGTGCGGCGGACGGGGCGCCGCCGCGCGCCGCGGGCCGCGGCGTACGCGTGGCTCTCCCGGGACAGCAGCAGCACGGCGACGTCGTCCTCGCGCCGCTCCGCCAGCGGCCCGGTGGTGTGGTACGAGGAGGGCCCGTGCACCGCCTGGACCAGCGAGTCGGCGAGGGCTTCCAGGCCCTCGGCGCTGCCGTCGTCCTCGTACCGCTCCAGGACCTGGCGCAGCCGGTCCCAGCCGGTGCCCAGGTCGTGGCCGCCGGTCTCGATGAGGCCGTCGGTGCAGACCATCATCGTCTCGCCGGGTTCCAGGGCGAACCGGGTGATGGGGTAGTCGGTGTCCGGGGTGATGCCCAGGGGCAGGCCGCCGGCGGTGGGGCGGATGAGCGTGGTGCCGTCGTTCATGCGGATGGCCGGGTCGGGGTGGCCGGCGCGGGCGATGTCCAGGACGCCGGTCTCCGGGTCGACCTCGATGTAGAGGCAGGTGGCGAAGCGCGGGTCGGACACCGCGGCCTCGGTGTCGTTGATGCCGGCCAGGAAGCGGGAGGCGCGGGAGAGCACCGCGTCGGGGTGGTGGCCCTCGGAGGCGTAGGCGCGCAGGGCGATGCGGAGCTGCCCCATCAGGCCCGCGGCGCGCACGTCGTGGCCCTGCACGTCGCCGATGACGAGGGCGATCCGGCCGGACGGCAGCGTGATCATGTCGTACCAGTCGCCGCCCACGTCCAGGCCGCCGCCGGTCGGCACGTACCGCGCCGCGACCGTCATGCCGGGGATGTCCGGCTGCACCGTCGGCATCATGCTGCGCTGGAGACCGGCCGACAATTCCCGTTCCGTCTCCTGGTCCCCGGCGCGGGCCAGCGCCTGGGCGAGCATCCGGGCGACGGTGGTGAGGACCGAGCGCTCGTCCGGGGTGAAGGCCACCGGCCGGTCGAAGGCCGCCATCCAGGCGCCGACCGTGCGCCCGGCGCTGATCAGCGGCAGGAACGCCCACGAGTGGCGGTGGAAGATCTCGGCCAGCGGCCAGGTGGTGGGGAAGCGGGTCCGGTACTCCTTCGGGGAGGAGAGGTAGATGGCCCGGCCGGTGCGGATGACCTCGGCGGCGGGGTAGTCGGTGTGCAGCGGCATGTCCGCGAAGGGCAGCTCGTCGCCGGGCTGGTGCCCGTGGTGGCCGATGATCGAGATGCGGTCGCCCTCGATGCCGAAGACGGCCAGCCCGTCCGGGACGAAGCCGGGCATGGACAGCCCGGCCGCCACCCGCAGCACCTCGGCGGTGGACCGCGCCTCGGCCAGCGCCCGCCCCGCGTCCAGCAGGAACGCCTCGCGGGAGCGCCGCCAGTCGCCGGTGACGGCGTTGCTCGCGGCGGAGGTACCGGGCTGCGGTTCGGGGACCTCCTGGAGGGTGCCGGCGAGCTGGAGTCTTCCCGTCGCGGAGAGCTGGGGGCGGGTGCGGGTGCGGACGACCCGGACGACGCGGCCGTTCTCGTCCATGACCCGCAGGCGCGCCTCGGCGAGCGTGCTCTCGGACAGGGCGAGCCGGACGATGCCGGTGACCTCGGCGAAGTCCGCGGCGTGGAAGCGGGCGCGGACGGCGGCCGGGGTGAGGACCGCCGGTTCGGCGGGCAGCCCCAGCAGCCGGGCGGCCTCGGCGTCCAGGCCGACCTCGTTCGACGCGTCGTCCCACCGCCACAGGCCGGTTGCGATGGCGGCCAGGAGATCCTTGGTGCGCATGGCATCTCTTCGTGTGGAGTACGGGAAGACGGTTACCAGTGTGACGTACGCGACCATCGTGCCACGGAGTGTCTGATGTCTCCGATGTGCCCGAAGTGCCGAGGACAGCCCAGTGGCGGGAGCGGGGGCGGTAACCTGGAGCGGATATCCCCAGGGTTCCGCAGTGTCGGCTCCGGTCCGCGGCCCGCTCCCGGGGAGCCCCTTCGCGGGGGGCTTCCGAGGCGGCGGCGACGGGCCCGGCGCACGCCACCGCGGTCCCACTCTTCGACTCGCGACGACTTGGATGAGCGATGCATCGTTACCGGTCCCACACCTGCGGCGAGCTCCGGGCCGCGGACGTCGACACGGACGTCCGGCTGAGCGGCTGGCTGCACAATCGACGTGACCTGGGCGGCATCCTCTTCGTCGATCTGCGCGACCACTACGGCCTCGTGCAGCTCGTGGCCCGCCCCGGCACCCCCGCCAACGAGGCGCTCAGCTCCCTGACCAAGGAGACCGTCGTCCGCGTCGACGGCAAGGTCAGCGCGCGCGGCGCGGACAACGTCAACCCCGACCTGCCGACCGGCGAGATCGAGATCGAGGTCACCGACGTCGAGGTGCTCGGCGCCGCCGAGCAGATCCCCTTCACGATCAACGCCGAGGACGGGGTCAACGAGGAGAAGCGCCTGGAGTACCGCTTCCTCGACCTGCGCCGCGAGCGGATGCACCGCAACATCATGCTGCGCACCGCCGTCATCGCCGCCATCCGGCAGAAGATGACCGCGCTGGGCTTCAACGAGCTGGCCACCCCGATCCTGTCGGCCACCTCGCCCGAGGGCGCCCGCGACTTCCTGGTGCCCTCGCGCCTGCACGCCGGCCGCTTCTACGCGCTGCCGCAGGCCCCGCAGCAGTTCAAGCAGCTCCTGATGATCGCGGGCTTCGACCGCTACTTCCAGATCGCGCCCTGCTTCCGCGACGAGGACGCCCGCGCGGACCGCTCGCCGGGCGAGTTCTACCAGCTCGACGTCGAGATGAGCTTCGTCGAGCAGGAGGACGTCTTCCAGCCGATCGAGAAGCTGATGACCGAGCTCTTCACCGAGTTCGGCGGCGGTCGCACCGTCACCTCCCCGTTCCCGCGCATCCCCTTCCGCGAGGCGATGCTCAAGTACGGCTCCGACAAGCCGGACCTGCGCGCCAAGCTGGAGCTGGTGGACGTCTCCGAGGTGTTCGCGGGCAGCGGCTTCAAGGCGTTCGCCGACAAGCACGTCCGCGCCCTGGCGGTGCCGGACACCGGCGACCAGCCGCGGAAGTTCTTCGACCAGATGGGCGACTTCGCCGTCCAGCAGGGCGCCAAGGGCCTGGCCTGGGTCCGCGTCGGCGACGAGGGTGCCCTGACCGGCCCGATCGCCAAGTTCCTCACCGAGGACGACGTCACCGCCCTGCTGACGAAGCTGGACGCCAAGCCCGGCCACGCGATCTTCTTCGGCGCCGGCGAGTTCGACGAGGTCTCCAAGATCATGGGCGCGGTCCGGGTGGAGGCCGCCCGCCGCACCGGTCACTTCGAGGAGAACGTCTTCCGCTTCTGCTGGATCGTCGACTTCCCGATGTACGAGAAGGACGAGGAGACCGGCAAGATCGAGTTCTCCCACAACCCCTTCTCCATGCCCCAGGGCGGGCTGGAGGCCCTGGAGACCAAGGACCCGCTGGACATCCTCGCCTGGCAGTACGACATCGTCTGCAACGGCGTCGAGCTGTCCTCCGGCGCCATCCGGAACCACGAGCCCGAGGTCATGTACAAGGCCTTCGAGATCGCCGGTTACGACAAGGAGACCGTGGAGCGCGAGTTCGGCGGCATGCTCCGCGCCTTCAAGTACGGCGCCCCCCCGCACGGCGGCATCGCCCCCGGCGTCGACCGCATCGTCATGCTCCTGGCCGACGAGCCCAACATCCGCGAGACCATCGCCTTCCCCCTCAACGGCAACGCCCAGGACCTCCTGATGGGCGCCCCGAGCGAGGTCGACGAGTCGCGGCTGAAGGAGCTGCACCTGTCGATCCGCAAGCCGCAGGTGAAGCAGAAGTAGGACGGACGGCGAGCGTTCGCTCGTTCGTACGCGAAGCCCCGGATCGGGTGATCCGGGGCTTTGTGGCGTCTGGTCTCTATAGCGTGGCGGTCCCGTACGCCGACGAAGGGACGAGCCCATGGCCAAGCTGCCGCTCGACGCGATCGACAAGGGGGCCCTGGCCGAGGCCGCGGCGGTCCTCGGCACCCGGACGCCGGAGGGGACGGTGGCCGCCGCGCTGCGGGAGATCGTGGAGTGCCGTGAACCCGGGCGTGCTGTGGCCGGTGTGCCGGAAGATCTCCCAGCGGACACCGCACTGATCAGGATGTGGCACAAGGGGGATGCGCCCGACGGCCCACGTGCCGAACTGCTCGACGGCGAGATCGTCCCGCGGCCCACCCCCGGCCACTTCCACGACCTCCCCGGACGCACCTTCGTCCGCCACACCCCGGAGCCGTTCGAGGCATGGAACGGGCGGGGGCTGCTGGTGGCGGACGACTACCGGCCGCGGGCCGATGCCGTCGTCATCCGGTCCGCCGACCGCCCGGCCGGCAACGAGGCCGACTGGCCCGCGCGGATCGTGCTCGCCGTCGTCGAAACGGTCTCCACGACCCGGACCGCCATCCGGCGCGACCGGGAGGACAAAAGGGAGCGATACGCGCAGGTCGGCATTCCCGTCTACGTGATCGTCGATCCCAACGACGCCACCTGGCACGTGCTCCGGCTCGACGGCCGGCACTACGTCGAGACCGCGAAGGGCGTCTTCGGTCAGGACATCCCCATGCCGGAGCCCATGCGGTTCACCGTGCGGACGGCGGGCTGGCACCCGTACGGAGGCAAGGCCGCGTAGGCCCCGGGTGCCGATGGCGAGGGCCCGGAACCGCTGCACGGGTTCCGGGCCCTCGCCCAACGATCCGTCCGCTTACTCGGCCGCGCCGAACCGCTCCCGGTACGACTCCAGGTCGTCCTCCGTGATCTTCGCGAAGAGCACCGGCGGAACGGTGAACGCCGTGCCGGCCGGGACCGAGGCCAGCGCGCGGGCCTCGTCCGCCGTCACCCAGGCGGCCGTGTCGCCGTCCAGGGCGAACGCGCCCCGCATCGCCTTCGCCGAGGCCGGGATGAACGGCTCGGAGACCACCGCGTACAGGTGGATCAGGTTCATCGCCGTGCGCAGCGTCAGGGCCGCCGCCTCCTGGTCGGTCTTGATCTCCAGCCAGGGGGCCTTCTCCTCCAGGTAGGAGTTGCCCGCGCTCCACAGGGCGCGCAGCGCCGCCGCGGCCTTGCGGAACTGGAGGGCCTCCATGTGGCCCTCGTACTCCGCGAGCAGCCGCGCGATCTCCTCGCCGAGCTTGGCCTCGGCCTCGCCGGCCGCCTTGCCCGCCGGGACCTCGTCACCGAACCGCTTGCGCGAGAAGGACAGCACCCGGTTGACGAAGTTGCCCAGCGTGTCGGCGAGGTCCTTGTTCACCGAGGACGAGAACAGCTCCCAGGTGAAGGAGGTGTCGTCGGACTCCGGCGCGTTCGCCATCAGGAAGTAGCGCCAGTAGTCGGCGGGCAGCAGCTCCAGCGCCGCGTCCGTGAAGATGCCGCGCTGCTGCGAGGTGGAGAACTTGCCGCCGTAGTAGTTCAGCCAGTTGAACGCCTTGAGGAAGTCGACCTTCTTCCAGGGCTCACGGGTGCCGAGCTGGGTGGCCGGGAACATCACCGAGTGGAACGGCACGTTGTCCTTGGCCATGAACTCCGTGTAGCGCACGTCGTCGGCCTCGTACCACCAGGACTTCCAGTCCCGCTCGGCCGGCGCCTGGTCGGCCCACTCCTTCGTCGCCCCGATGTACTCGATCGGCGCGTCGAACCACACGTAGAAGACCTTGCCCTCGGCCGCCAGCTCCGGCCACACGTCCGCCGGCACCGGCACGCCCCAGTCCAGGTCACGGGTGATCGCCCGGTCCTGGAGGCCCTCGGTCAGCCACTTGCGCGCGATGGACGAGGCCAGCGTCGGCCACTCCTCACCCGTCGCGTCGATCCAGCTCTCGACCTCGCCCTGGAGCCTGGACTGGAGCAGGAACAGGTGCTTGGTCTCGCGCACCTCCAGCTCGCTGCTGCCGCTGATCGCCGAACGCGCGTCGATCAGGTCGGTCGGGTCCAGGACACGGGTGCAGTTCTCGCACTGGTCGCCGCGCGCCTTGTCGTAGCCGCAGTGCGGGCAGGTGCCGACGATGTAGCGGTCCGGGAGGAAGCGGTCGTCGGCGATCGAGAAGACCTGGCGGATGGCCCGCTCCTCGATGAACCCGTTCTCGTGCAGCTTGCGCGCGAAGTGCTGGGTCAGCTCGACGTTCTGCGCCGACGAGCTGCGCCCGAAGTAGTCGAACGCCAGCGAGAAGCCGTCGTAGATCGCCTTCTGGGCGTGGTGCTGCTCGGTGCAGAAGTCCGCCACCGACTGCCCGGCCGCCTTGGCCGCCAGCTCGGCGGGCGTCCCGTGCTCGTCCGTCGCGCAGATGTACAGCACCTCGTGCCCGCGCTGCCGCAGGTACCGGGCGTACACGTCGGCCGGGAGCATGGACCCCACCATGTTGCCCAGGTGCTTGATCCCGTTGATGTACGGAAGGGCGCTGGTGATGAGGTGTCGAGCCATGGCCGGCTGCTCCCAAGTCGCTACGAACAGTGAGGTTTTGTTCTACGGAACGTCGTCAATATCGTACTGGACCGGGGTGGGGGGTTTGGATCGGGTTTTAGGGGTGGGGATCGGCCGGCCTTCGGCGCCGCGTGTTCGGTGATCGGGGTGCTGGCGGGGTTGCGGTGTGCGCACCGATTCTTCGGATGATTTTCCGCGGGGGCGCTGCCGGTTTTCTTTCGGGGCGGTTCAGTAATTCATTTCCGTCACGCCGTCGAATGGATCCGCCGGTATGCCCCAGTCGAAGGTGACGCGGGCCCGTTCCTGGTCGTAACGTGCCCGCGCGCCGATGTCGGGGGCGTTGCACGCTTGGCGGACCCAGCCGTCCATGGCCAGGGCCGCCACCTCGGACCGGTAATCGCTGAGCGGGAAATCCAGCGACAGCACTTTGACGACCAGGCCGTTTTTGTGTCGGGTGGACAGGTACTCGGCGTGCAGGCGGAGGCCGAAGGACAACCAGGCAAGGTCGAGCCAATAGATTTCGCCGGGTGCCGCCAGGTAGACGTCGCGGTGGATCCGCAGGCGGTGGGCGGGCGCGTCGAGGGAGGTCAGGGCCTGCGCGGACAGGTTCGCGGCCAGCCCGCCCCCAGGGGTGCGCAACCGGTACCGGAATGTCTCACTCATGGCTTCCCCTGGCTTTGCCGTCGGCTCTCGGCTGTCGGGTCCGACCTTGCCCTTGTTCGTCTGGCTTCGCCTTGCCTTCCCGGCTGCCGGGGGTGGGTTCAGCCCCGGAGGATTCCGGACAGGCGGGCGGCCGTGAGCCACTGGGGGAATTCCGACATCAGCTGGTCGTAGAGGGCTGTGTCGGTGAGGGAGCGGGGGTTCTGGCCGGCGTGGAAGAAGCCGGCGTTGTCGATGACGCGCTTTTCGGGGACGGGGAGCTCGTCCAGTTTGCGGAGGAATTCGAAGCCCCGGGAATTCGGGTCGCCGAAGCCGATGAACTGCCAGAAGATGGGCAGTTTCGCCGCCTCGCACAGGGCTTTTTCCGCGGCGGGGCGGGAGGTGGGGCCGCCGTCGGTCTGGAAGATGACGAAGGCCGGGTCGGTGGCGCCGGACTTCTTGTAGTGCTCGATGACGGCGCTGATGGCCCGGTGGTAGTTCGTCCGGCCCATGTGGCCCAGGCCCGCGTGCAGCTCGTCGATGCGGCCCTCGTAGTGGGTGAGGTCCAGGTCGGCGGTGCCGTCGATGTCGGTGGAGAAGAAGACGACGGGGACGGTGCCGTCGTCGTCCAGGTTGGCGGACAGGCCGAGGGCCTGCTCGGCGAGGTGCTGGACGGTGCCGTCCTTGTAGTACGGGCGCATGGAACCGGAGCGGTCCAGCACCAGGTAGACGGTCGCGCGCTGGGTGGCCAGGCCGTGCTTCTTCAGGCTGACGGCGGCGGCCTTGTAGAGGCTGACGAGGCCGGGGGCCTGGGTCTCGATCTTGGTGAGGGAGACGGGGGTGGGAGCCGGGGCGGGGGCGGGGATCGGGTGGGTTTGCTGTTGGGCTTCCGGCTGGGGTTCCGGGGTGGCGGTCGGATGGGTGTCCGGGGTGGTCGGCTGGGGTTCCGGGGTGGCGGTCGGCTGGGGTTTCGTGGCCGTGGCCGGGGTGGGGAGTGACGTTTCCGCCGGCTTGGGGCGCGGGGGTGTGGGGGTGGTGGGGGCCTTTTCTTCGGCTTCTTCGGCCGTCGGGGCGGCCGTCGGTTCACCCGTCGACTTGTCTGCCGGTTCCCCTGTCGACTTGTCTGCCGGTTCGCCCGCCGGTTCCGGGGAGGGAGCGGGGACGGAGGGGGTGGAGGTGAGGGTGTGCGGGGTGGTGGCGGTGCTTTGGGCAGGGAGGTTGGGGGACGTGGGGCGGGCGGGCTCGGGGGTGGGCGGGGTGCTTTCCTCGCGGGCCTCCGGGATCGTGGTCGCCGGCTCGCGCGTCGCCGTGGCGTCGCGCGTAGGGCCCGGCTCCTGGGGCGTCGTCTTCGAGCGGCCGAATGCGTTGCGCAGCAGACTCCGAATGCCCATCGGCGAACCTCTCCTTGCATGTGGTGGATGCGGTGCGGCGCACGTCCGTGGTGCCCGGGCATGTCCCTGACCAGGCCGGTCGGGTAAGCGTAGCCGTCCGCATAGCACGCATCGTGGGACCTCGCGCCGTGATCAGCGGGGCGTACGGCGGTCCGGGTGACGCTGCGGGTGCCGCGATTCGCCGGTGCTGCCACGAACTGGTGTGCGTTACTGGTGCGAGAGCCGTTGCCGGAAGGGTGAGGGCTTGGGGGAGGGGCTGATGTTGGTTATGGGGCGTGAGCGAGGGCGGTTACCGCGAGTGGCGCGGGGCGGGGCGCTGGTGGCCGGCGCGGTGCTGATGCTGGCGGTGGCCGGGTGCGACGGTGCCGGTGACGGCCATGGCGACGACGGCCGCGGCGGGGAGCGGCGGGCCGCGCCGCCGCCGTCCCCGATGACCGATCCGCCCGCGCGGCTGCGCGTGATCGGCGGGAACGGCGAGGACGAGGTGAGCGTCACCGATGCCGTCAAGCCGTCGGGGGACGGGAAGGTGCTGCTGCGGACGGGCTCCCGTCAGGGGAACGCCGAGATGCCGCTCCGGGAGCGGATTCCCGACGGTCCGGTGAGCGTGGCGTTCGCCTGCCAGGGGAGGGGAACGATCACGGTCTCCCTCACCTCGGTGGGTGCGAGCTTTCCGATCGACTGCGTGGCCGACAAAGTGACCAGCGTCCAGAACGTGCACTCGGCGGACCGGGGACGGCCCCGTGACGCGGCCGTGCGGGTCGAGGCGCCGTCCGCGGTGCGGTGGGCGGTGACCGTGGAGCGCGGGGCGGTGGGCGCCGAGCGGTAGGCGCCGAGGCGCGGTCGGTCTTCGAGCTCGGTCAGTCCCCGAGATCGGCCAGTCGTTTGCGGGCCGGGTTCAGGGAGCGGGGGCGCCAGGAGCGGTCCGAGGACCACGGGTCGGGGGAGTCCAGGCGGGCGGGGAGGGTGGTCACGGTCCAGCGGTCCGGGGCGAGTTCCGGGTCGTCGAGTTCGTCGTGGCCGATGGGGGTGGCCACGGGGGCGCCGGGGCGGGCGCGGACGGAGTAGGGGGCGACGGCCGTCTGGGCGTAGGCGTTGCGCTGGATGTCCAGGTAGACGCGGCCTTCGCGGGCGGCCTTGCGCTGTTCGAGGGTGAGGCGGTCCGGGTGGCGCGCGGTGAGCAGTTCGGCGACGTCGCGGGCGAAGGCGCGTACGGAGTCGTAGTCCTCCTTGGCGTCCAGCGGGACGATGACGTGCAGGCCGCGCGAACCGGTGGTCATCAGGCGGGTGGGGAGACCGAGTTCGTCCCACAGTTCGCAGAGCCGGGCGGCGGCCCACCGGACGTCGGGGAAGCCCGAGCCCTCGGCCGGGTCCAGGTCGAAGATCAGCAGGTCGGGGTGGTCGGGCCGGTCCGCGCGGGACAGCCAGCGGTGCTGGGTGATCGACGCCTGGTCGGCCAGGTAGACGAGGGTGGCGGCGTCGTCGCACACGACGTGGGTGACCTCGCCGCCCTCCTTGGCCTGCACCGAACGGTGCACCCAGTCGGGGAAGTACTCGGGCGCGTTCTTCTGCATGAGCGGGCGGCTGCTGCCGTCCCCGATGCCGTCCGGGTAGCGCTCCATCATGAGGGGCCGCCCGCGCAGGTGGGGGACGGCGCGGGCGGCGACGGCGGCGTAGTGGCCGGCGAGGTCCCACTTGGTGAGGCCGTCGTCGGGGAAGAGGACCTTGTCCGGACGGCGAATGGAGAGGGTGCGGGAGCCGGCTTTGAGGGAGCGTTCGCCTTTGGTGTTTTTGGTGGTGCTGGTGGCGCTTTTGCTGTGATCGGCGCCGGTGCTCTTGCCGGACTTGGTGCTCTTGCCGGTGTTCTTGTCGGGGGTGCCGGTGCTCTTGCCGGTGCTGTGCGAGTCGGCGCTGCGTGAGCCGGTGCCGATGCTCTTGCCGCTGCCGCTGTTCTTGCCGGGCTTGGTGCTCTCGCCGGTGCCGCCGCTCTCGCCGTGGTCGGTGCCACCGCCCTTGCGGGTGCCGCTGCTGCCACTCATGGCGGGAACGAGTAACCGTCCGCCCCGCGTCGCAAACCCCGTCGCGGGCCCCTCCGCGGACGGTACCGGTTCGGCGGCGGGCCGTACGAGTTGCTTCCCGCGCACCGCCCCCGTCCTGCCGCACCGTGCGCGGTGCCCGTGCTTACGATCCTGACCTGCCTTCGGTCGAAGGGGGCGGGATGGACGGGCGGTACGGACAGGTACGGAGCAGTGCCGAGGGGTGGGGCGTACGGGCGGGTCGCAAGGGTGGAAGGGAACAGCACGATGAGAGCCGTAGCAGTCACCGCGTTCGGGGAGGAGCCCCGGCTCCTGGACTTGCCGCAGCCGGAGCCGGGGCCGGGCGAGGTCCTGGTGCGGATGTCCGCCGCCGGGCTCAACCCGGTCGACTGGCGGATTGCGGACGGGGCGTTCAAGGACTCCGTGGCGCACGCGTTCCCGCTGATCGTGGGGACGGACGGGGCGGGCGAGGTGGTGGAGACCGGGGCGGGCGTGCGGCGCTTCGTGCCGGGGGACGCGGTGTTCGGGCAGTTCTGGCGGCCGGGGCGGGGGCTGGGCTCGTACGCCGAGTACGCGGTGGCGGAGGAGAAGTCGCTGGCGCACGCGCCCCGCAGCGTCACGTACACCACGTCCGCCGCGGTGCCCACCGCCGGCACCTCCGCCTACAACCTGGTCGAGGAGACGCGGGCGGGGGAAGGCAAGCGGATGCTGATCGTCGGCGCCACCGGAGGCGTCGGCACCTTCGCGACCCAGCTCGCGGCCGGGCGGGGCACGGAGGTGATCGGCACCGCGACCGCCGAGAAGGCGGAACTGCTGCGCACCCTGGGCGCGACCGACACGGTCGACCACACCCTGGGGCCGGTCGCCGAGCAGATGCGGGCCGCGTATCCGGACGGTGTGGACATCCTGCTGGACCTGGTCAGCGGGCCGGAGGAGTTCGACGCCATGACGAAGACCGTGCGGGACGGGGGGACGGCGGTGTCGACCAACGGAGCCGCCGACGCGGACGCGCTGACCGAGAGCAACCTGCGCGGCTTCAACTTCCACAACCGGCCCTCGCCCCAGCTCCTGGAGATCCTCGCCGGGCTGGTCGACGCGGGGCGGTTGACGGCGCTGGTCAGCAACGAGGTTCCGCTGGAGCAGGCGCATGAGGCGTTGGCGCTGAGCCGGGCGGGGCGGGCGCGGGGGAAGACGGTGGTGGTGACGTGAGGGGGCTTCCGGGGCGGGGCGTTCGTTGGTGATCGGGGCGCCGCCCCGTCCGCTGGGCGCCCTGGCCGGCTCGCCCCTCGCGCTCGTCTCCGCGCGCCGGGCGCTCGCACCGTGGGGAGCTGGGCGCTCGTACTGACGTGCGCCGGTTCGTACGCCGGTTCCTGTCCCGGCTCTCACGACGGCTCGCGCGCCGGTTCCTGTCTTGACTCTCACGACGGTTCGTACGCCAGTACCTGTCTTGCGCTTTCGCGACGGCTCGCGCGCCCGCGCCGGGAGCCGGGGTCCTTACGTGCGCTCGCGCCGTCCCGGTCGGTGCACCGGGCCGTGCGTGTCCTCGTCCGCAAGGTCCGCGGCGGCCCGCGCGTCCTCCGCGCCGTACGAATCACCGTCCGGACCGTCGCACGGGCCGCGCCCTATCCGCAGCAGTTCGCCGTCACCGTGCCGCTCGCCCAGGTGGTCCACCTGGAGCGTGGCGTGGCTGATGCCGTAGTCGCGGCGCAGGAGGGACTGGAGGTCGCGGCGGACGGCGTGGCAGTCGCCGCCGGGTACGACCAGGACGTGCGCGGAGAGCGCGGGCTGCCCGGAGGTGATCTGCCAGACGTGCAGGTCGTGGACCTCCACCACCCCGTCGGTGCGGACGAGGCGGTCGCCCAGCGCGGCCGGGTCGATGCCGGCGGGCGCCGCCTCCATGAAGATGCGGGCGGACTCGCGGACGAGTCCGGTCCCGGCGCGCAGCATCAGCACCACCACGACCAGTGACGCCAGCGCGTCGGCCCGGGTGAACCCGGTGGTCAGCACGACCGCGCCCGAGATGGCGGTGGCGATGAAGCCGAAGAGGTCGGTGAGGATGTGCTGGTAGGCGCCCTCGACGTTGAGGCTGCTGCGGTTGGCCTTGGAGATGCACCAGGTGGCGACGAGGTTGACCAGCACCCCGGCGAGCGCCGTCACCAGGACCGCGGCTCCGGTGACGTCCGGCGGGGAGACCAGGCGGGCGATGGACTCGTAGCCCAGCCACAGCGACAGGACGAGCAGGGTCACGCCGTTGGCCTGCGCGGAGAGGATCTCGGCGCGCTTGAGCCCGTACGTGTAGCCGCCGCGCGCCGGGCGCGCGGCCAGCCGCATAGCCACCAGCGCCAGCACGATGGAGACCGCGTCGGTGAGCATGTGGGCGGCGTCGGAGATCAGGGCCAGCGAACGCGCCACGAAGCCGATGACGACCTCGACGGCCATGAAGGCGGTGATCAGCAGCAGCGCGGCCCGCAACCACCGGCGATCGGCGTCGGGGGAGGGGGCGTGGGAGTGGGTGTGGACGTGAGAGTGGGTGTGAGAGTGGGAGTGGGAGCGCCCGTGGACGTGGCCGTCGGCCCGTCCGGCGGCGTCCTCCCCGGCGCGCCCGCCGCTCCGCGCGGTGCCGGGCCGTTCCCCGTCCGCCGCTTCCTGCTCGGTCATCGCGCGCTCCTTCCCGGGTGGCCGGCCCGTACGCGCCTTCCCTGAGCGGACGGCCCGTACGCCCCGCATGCCCCCTGAGGCGCGTCCGGCTCCCGGCATCCCCGGCATTCCCGTCGAATGGCGTACGGCGGCTGACCTATGGGCGTACGGAAGGGGAAGGGCGGCCCGGCCGAACGGTTGGGACGTCCCGACCCTTGATAACCACCACCCGCGCAGACGATCTTTGTGGGTGCCCACCGGCCCGGTCCCGTACCCCTGGACCGCCGCCGCCCGCGCGTACCCCGCGCACGCCCGCGACCCACACCCCGTACCCGTCCCCGGCCCCGCCCGCCCCATCCACCGGCCCGCCGCCTCTCCGGACGGCGGACCGGCCCCACCCCGAGGGAGCGCCTTGCCCGCGAACCACCGCACCGAAGACCGTCCCGGCGACCGCACCGCTGCCTCCCGCTCCGGCGAACGTACGGCCCCCCGTCCCGGCGACCACACCGCCGCCCCCCGTCCCGGCGACCGCACCGCCCCCCGCTCCGGCGACCGCACCCCGCCGGACATCCTCTCGCCGGAGTTCTCGGCCGATCCGTACCGCGCGTACCGCGTCATGCGGGACGAGTTCCCGCTGATACGTCACCAGCCCACCGACAGCTACATCGTTTCCCGGTACGAGGACGTGGCGCGGGCCTTCAAGGACCCGGTCTTCACCACGGACAACTACGACTGGCAGCTGGAACCCGTGCACGGCCGCACCATCCTCCAGATGAGCGGGCGGGAACACGCCGTGCGCCGCGCGCTGGTGGCCCCGGCCTTTCGGGGGACCGCGCTTCAGGAGTCCTTCCTCCCCGTCATCGAGCGCAACGCCCGCCAACTCGTCGAGGGCTTCGGGAACTCGGGGCGCGTGGACCTCGTGGCGCGGTTCGCGACCCGGTTCCCCGTCAACGTCGTCGTCGACATGCTCGGCCTGGACCAGCGCGACTACGACCGCTTCCACCGCTGGTACACCGCGATCATCGGCTTCCTGGGCAACCTCGCGCAGGACCCGGAGGTGGCCGAGGCCGGGTTGCGGACGCGGGAGGAGTTCGCCGCGTACCTGCTGCCGATCATCCGCGAGCGGCGCGCGCACCCGGGCGGCGACCTGCTGTCCACCCTGTGCGCGGCCGAGGTGGACGGGACGGCGATGAGTGACGAGGACGTCAAGGCGTTCTGCAGCCTGCTGCTGACGGCGGGCGGGGAGACGACCGACAAGGCGATCTCCAGCCTCTTCCACAACCTGCTGCGCCACCCCGACCAGCTCGCCGCCGTGCGGGAGGACCGGTCGCTGATCGCACGGGCGTTCGCCGAGACGCTGCGGTACACGCCGCCGGTCCACATGATCATGCGGCAGGTGTCCGAGGACGTGGAGATCGCGGGCGGCACGGTGCCCGCCGGGTCCACCGTCACCTGCCTCATCGGCGCCGCCGGCCGCGACGAACGGCGCTACGCGGACCCGGACACGTTCGACATCTTCCGCTCCGACCTCTCCGCCACCACCGCCTTCTCGGCCGCCGCCGACCACCTCTCCTTCGCCCTGGGCCGCCACTTCTGCGTGGGCGCGCTGCTGGCGAAGGCCGAGGTGGAGGTGGGCGTCGGGCTGCTGCTGGACGCGCTGCCGGACGCCCGGCTGCCGGAAGGGTTCACGGCCCGGGAGACCGGGATCTTCACGCGGGGGCTGGAGGAGCTGCCGGTGGAGTTCACGCCGGTGGGGTGACAGGGCGCCGGAGTTCACGTCGGTGTGACGAAACGGCGGTGCGCGCCGGAGTGATGACGAGGGTTTTTGTGTCGGCGTGATGACGAGGGCGTTCGCGCCGGCGCGTCGGCCGTCCCGTATGGGCAGCCCTCACCCACCCCCCGCCACATACGCCGGTGTGAACTCCACCGGCAGGGCCGACGGCCCGCGCATCCACAAGGACGGGTGCCACGTCAGCTCCTCCGGCGGCACCGCCAGCACCACGTCCGGCAGCCGGTCGAGCAGCACCTCCACCGCCGCCTTGGCGATCACCTCGGCGATCTCCGGGGCCGGGTAGGGGCAGGAGTGCTCGCCGTGGCTGAAGGACAGGTGGGCCTGGTTGCCGTCGGAACCGGCCGCCGTGGGGTCGGGGCGGATGTGCGGATCGGTGTTGGCGGCGGCCAGGCCCAGGACGAGCAGGTCACCCTTGCGGATGCGGTGGCCGCCGAGCTGGGTGTCGCGGGCCGCCCACCTGCCGATGAAGTTCTGAGTCGGGGTGTCCTCCCACAGCACCTCGTTCAGCGCCTGGCCGACGCTGCGCCGTCCGCCGGTGAGGCTCACCGCGAACCGGTCGTCGGTCAGCATGAGCCGCAGGGTGTTGCCGATCCAGTTGGCGGTCGGCTGCTGACCGGCGGCGGTGATCACCAGCAGGTCGATGACCACCTCCTCCTCGGTGAGGCCGGTGGGGTGGGCCAGCAGGCGGGAGGGCACGTCCGGGCCGGGCCGCTCGTGCTTGGCCCGCACCAGGCGGGCCATCCGCTCGGCGACCCGCCGGTGGGCGTCGATGGCGTCCGGCCCCACGTCCAGCGACGAGGCGACGTCCCGTACGAGGTCGGGTACTTCGGTGTGCGGGGCACCGAACAGCTCGGCGATGACCAGCAGCGGCATGCGCGCGGCGAAGTCGGCCACCAGGTCGGCGGTACCGGTCCCGGCGAACGCGTCCACCAGGCCGTCCGCCACCCGCTCGCAGACCTGCCGCAGCTCGAACTGGTCCACGGCCAGCAGCGCGTCACTGATCGCCCCGGCCCGGCGCCGGTGCTCGGGCCCCTCGGCGAACATCACGGACGGCTGGTACCCGACGAAGGGCATCAGCGGCCAGTCCTCCGGGATGCGGTCCCAGGCGTGCCAGCGCCGCGAGTCCCGGGCGAAGAGTTCGGAGTCGGCCGTGACCTGGTGCACCTCGCGGTAGCCGAGGACGAACCAGGCCGGCACGCCGCCGTCCAGCAGGATCGGCGCCACCGTTCCGAACTCCCGGCGCAGCCGCCGGTACAGCGCGGCCGGATCGCCGCTCATGTGGATGCCGTACATCGGGACGGCGTCCGGGCGGTACGGGCAGCCGTCGGCGCGGTCGTCCTGCGGCTGCTGAGGGAGATGAGACGGCTGAGGGGGATGGGGCGCGGTCACGGCGCGGCGTCCTCCGTCGTGCGGGCGGGCCCGGGGGGCTCGGGCCCGTCGGTGGTGGCTACGGCAGGCCCGGTGGTCCCGGTGGTGGCTCCCACCGGCCGGGTGGTGCCGGTGGTGGCTCCGACCGGTCGGGTGGTGCCGGTGGCCAGGGCGTAGAGGTGGTCGACGAGGGTGATCAGCACCGCCTTGCTCGACTCCCGCTCCCGCGCGTCGCAGTCGATCAGCGGCACGTCGGGGGGGAGGTCGAGCGCGTCCCGGATGTGCTCCAGGCTGTGCCGCGGGCCGCCGAAGTCGTTCCGGGCGACGACGAACGGCATGCCGTGCGCCTCCAGCCGGTCGATGGCGTACCAGGACTCGTCCAGCCGCCGGGTGTCCACCAGCACGACGGCGCCCAGCGTCCCGGAGAACAGCCGGTCCCACAGGAACCAGAACCGTTCCTGCCCCGGCGCCCCGAACAGGTACAGCACGTCCCGGTCGCTGATGCTGATCCGCCCGAAGTCGAAGGCGACGGTGGTGGTCGACTTGCCCGCCACCTGGCTCGGGTCGTCCACCCCGACGCCCGCCCGGGTCATCGTCTCCTCGGTGCTCAGCGGCCGGATCTCGCTCACCGAGCGCACCATCGTCGTCTTGCCGACGCCGAAACCGCCGACGATGACGATCTTCAGGCCGTTGTCGGCGGTGGCCTGGAGGGGAGCGGGGGCCCCGTACGGCCGGGCGTCGGGAGCGCCGTCCGGCCGGGCGTCGGGGAGGGGGTACTGGCGGGGGATGCGGGCGGCGACGCCGGCATCCGCGCGGGAACGGTCGGTGCGGGAACGGTCGGTGCGAGGCGTGGTGCCGGTGGTGTCAGAGGCGGTGGAGCGCATCGAGCACCTCCTTGAGCAGGGCGGGCCGGGGCAGCGCGGCCCGGCCGGTGGTCGCGTCGGGCACAGCGGGCGTACGGGGGTGGCGGGCGGTGATCCGGCCGGTGTCGAGCAGGTCGGACAGCAGGATGCGGACGACGCTGACGGGCATCCGCAGCGCCGCGGAGATCTCCACGACGGCCATCGGTGCCCGGCACATCCGCAGGATGCGGGCGTGCTCGGACTGCATCCCCGGGGTCGGATCGCTCTCGCTGACGATCAGGGTGACGAGGTCGAAGACCTCCGCGTCCACCGCCCGGCTGCGGCCACCGGTGACGGTGTAGAGCCGGTCCGGATCGTCGTCGGGGCCCAGCCTCCTCATGCCGTCAGCCCCCGCCGGTACAGATCGCGCTCCCCGCCCTCCTCGCGCGGGGCGGCGCTCAGGTACTCGCCGATCTGCTCCACCAGTTCGTTCATGGTGAAGCCGATGAGGCCGACGTCGGCGTCCTCGACGGCCAGCACGGCCAGGTGCGCGCCGTGCCCGGCCTCCACGATGAACAGGATGCCGCCGTGGAACTCCGTCATCGCCTGCCGCACCCCGCCCGTCCCGTCCCCGAACTCGGCCGACGCGCCGTGCGCCAGGCTCTGGATGCCGGAGGCGATGGCGGCCAGCTGGTCGGCCTTGTCGGCGGACAGCTCCGGGGTGTGGCACAGCTTGAGCCCGTCCCGGGACAGGACCAGCGCGTGCCGCGCGCCCGGCGTCTTCTGCAGCAGGTTCTCCAGCATCCAGTCGAGGCTGCGGTCGGTGGTGTTCATCGGGTGTCGTCCTCCGGGCGGGGGGTGGGGGTGAGGGGGGTCGCGGGGGAGCCGGTGGGGGCGTCGGGGCCGTCGGGGCGGGTCGCCGGGGTGCCGGTGGGGGCCTCGTCCTCGTCGCCGGGCGGCGGGGCGTCGTCGGCCGCGGCCCGGCCGCGTACGGCCTGACGGAAGACGTGGAACCGGGCCGCCGTGTCCTCCCCGGAACGCGGACGGGAGCGGGGGCGGTCCGGGTCCGCGGCCCGGTCCGAGGCGGCGGGCCCCCGGGCGGCGGCCAGCGTCTGCCCGCGGCGCCGCTTGGGCAGACCGCTCGGGCCGTATTCGATGGGGGGAGGGGAGGGGCGGGGGGAAGTGGGGGGAGCGGACGCGGCTGGTGCGGTCTGCGCGGCGGGGGCGGCCTGGCCGGCTGGGGTGGTTCGCTCGTTCGGAAGGGAGCGTTCGGACGGATCGTTTCGCTTGGCAGGACCGGTGCGGTTGTCGGGATCGGCTTGCTTGGCCGGATCGGTGCGGTTGTCAGGACCGTGTCGCCTGGCCGAGTCGGCTCGCTTGGCAGGATCGTTGCGTTCGGCCAGGTCAGTGGACTTGGCAGGATCGTTGCGCTCGGCCGGGTCCGTGCGGTTGGCCGGATCGTTGCGCTCGGCCGGGTCCGTGCGGTTGGCAGGATCGTTGCGCTCTGCCCGTTGGGCGAGTTCCTGCCGTACGTGGAGGCTGTCGTGCGGGTGCAGCGGGGGACGGGAATCGTCGGTTGCCGTGATCTCGCTGCGCAGAGATTCCTCGTCCGGGGTCTGGAGAGCGGCGGACTCCCCAGCGAGTGCGGACGTGGCGGGCTCCCCCGCGAGCGCGGGCGCCGCGGGCTTCTCCTGGACCTGCGTGATCAGTTGGCGGGGGATCAGGACGACGACGCCCGTGCCGCCGCGGGCCGACGGCCGGAAGGACACGGTCAGGCCGTGCTTGCGGGCCAGGCAGCCGACCACCGCGAGCCCCAGGCGCGTACCCGACAGCGACATCAGGTCCAACGAACGCGCGGAAACGGCCTGTTCGGCGCGGCGCAAGGCGGTCTCGCTCATCACCAGGCCGCTGTCCTCGACCGTGACCACCACACCGGCCTGCGCCTCCTCCACGTACACGTGGACCATCGACGAGGGCGGCGAGAAGGACGTGGCGTTGTCCATGATCTCGGCGAGGGCGTGCATGACGCCCTCGGCGGCGTGCCCGGCGACCGCGACGGTGCCGGCGTGGTGCAGCCGCACCCGCCGGTAGGCGCTGATCCGGCCCATCGCGCCGCGCAGGATGCTCTCCATGGGGATGGGCTTGTGCCACCGCCGCCCGGACCGGGCGCCCGTCAGGACCGCGATGCTGTCGGCGAGCCGCCCCGCCTGGGCCGTCGAGTGGTCCAGCCGCAGCAGGTCGCCGAGCACCTCCTCGCCGTGCCGGTGCTCCATCTCGCGCAGGTCGGCGAGCATCCCGGCGGCGAGCGCCTGGACGCGTCCCGCCGCGTTGGCGCACGCCGACATCGCCGCGGCCCGCATCCGCTCGCCCCGCCCGACCTCCTGGGCCAGGGTCCGGACGATCCGCTGGTGCGCGGGCGAGGCCGGGGCGGGCGTCCGGTCGAGCGCGGTGTCCACCGACGCCCCATCGCGCAGCCGGTCGACCAGCATGGGCAAGGTCTCGTCGGCCAGCGCGTCGGCCTCGGCCTCCATGGCGCCGAGGCGCGCACGGTAGTGGCGCACGGTCCGCCATCCGTGGACGGCCACCGCCAGCGCCAGGCTCAGCACCACGGCCGCCGCCCCGCCGCCCCAGGCGACCGCGCCGCGTACCGCCGCGGGGGCGGCGAGGGCGGCCCACAGGCACAGGCCGCCGGTGACGACGAGCGCGGCCAACAGGGCCGACAACGCCGCGCCCAGAGGCGCCCGCGCTCCCGGGGGACGGGCGGTCGCCGGCGCGAGGCCGGGGCTTCGGCCCGGTGCCGGGCCGGGGCCCTGGTCCGGCACCGGCAGGGGGCCGTGGTGCGGGACCGATCCAGGGCTTCGACCCGGTGTCGGTCCGGAATCCGGTGTCGCTGTCGGGGCGGGGCTCGGTGCTGCCATCGGACGGGTCCTCGTGAGCGGGGGCGTGCGGAGGGGGGCGTACGGGCGGGGCGCGCGGTGCGCCGGCACGGCGGGGGTCGGAGGGAGACGGGGAGGGTGGAGGTCGGAGGAAGGCGGGGGTCGGAGGAAGACGGGAAGGCGGGGGTCGGAAGAAGACGGGAAGGCGGAGGTCGGAAGAAGACGGGAAGGCGGGGGTCGGAGGAGGACGGGGAAGGCGGGGGATGGGGCGTCGGGAACGGGCTGTGAAGGCGGCGGATGCGGGCTGTGAAGATCGCCAGCACCTTATCCGCTCGCCCCGGAAGGGCAACTCGTGTGTCGGATGGTGGCGTTGATGCGGTACGGACCAAAGGGTCGCATGGTGTCGGCGCGTGGATAACCCCGGCCGGGTAACGAGTCCCCCTCGCCCGCCGCCCGGACCCGGGTCCCCCGAGGGCGGACCGGGCCCGGGCGGTCAGTAAAGTTCGGCTCCCGCCCATCCGTCCGCCCGCGCGCCCCGAGGTATTCGGCAGTGACCCCCGCACCACCCCCAGCACCCGCCGAGCCCGCCGAAGGACCCACCGAGGCCGCTGCCGGGGGAGCCGCCGCGGTCGGCGCCGGATCACCGGTCACCGCAGGCCAGGACGGCCCGGCCCGCGGCTCCCGCACCGTCGTCGGCATCGGCGCCGACGGCTGGGCCGGGCTGCCCGACCGGTCGCGGGAGGCGCTGCTCGACGCCGAGGTGGTGCTCGGCGGGCCGCGCCAGCTCGCGCTGCTGCCGCCGGAGTGCGCCGCCGAACGCGTCGCCTGGCCCAGCCCGTTGCGGCCCGCCCTCCCCGGGCTGCTCGCCGCGCACGCCGGGCGCTGGCTGTGCGTCCTGGCCAGCGGCGACCCGATGTTCTACGGCATCGGCCGCACCCTCCACGAGGTGCTGACCGAAGTCCATGACGAGACCGGGGCCGGGGCCGGGGCCGAGGACGGTGACGAGGACGGTGACGAGAACGACCCGGCGGGGGGCCTCCGCATCCTCCCCCACCCCTCCTCCGTCTCCTACGCCTGCGCCCGCCTGGGCTGGCCGGTGGAGGACACCGAAGTCGTCACCCTCGTCGGCCGCCCCCTGGCCAACCTGACCGCCGCCCTGCACGACGGCCGCCGCCTGCTGGTCCTGTCGGCGGGCGCGGGCACCCCGGCCGAGGTCGCCGCCCTGCTGCGGGAACGCGGCTTCGGGCCGACCCGGATGCGCGTCCTGGAACAGCTCGGCGGCGACCGCGAACGGCACACCGACGGAACCGCCGCCACCTGGGCGCACCCGCCCGCCGACCCGCTGAACGTCATCGCCCTGGACTGCGTCCGGACCCCGGAGGCACCGCGCCTCGCCGCCGCCCCCGGCCTGCCGGACGACGCCTACGAGCACGACGGCCAGCTCACCAAGCGCCACGTCCGGGCCGCGACGCTGGCCGCGCTGGCCCCCGCCCCCGGCGAACTGCTCTGGGACATCGGTGGCGGCTCCGGTTCCATCAGCATCGAGTGGATGCGCGTCCACCGCACCTGTAGGGCCGTCACCGTCGAACGCGACCCCGTACGGGCCGAGCGCATCACCCGCAACGCGCACGCCCTTGGCGTCCCCGCCCTGCGCGTGGTCACCGGGCCCGCCCCGGCCGCGCTGGCCGGGCTGCCCACGCCGGACGCGATCTTCATCGGCGGCGGTCTCACCGCGCCCGGGCTGCTGGAGGCGTGCTGGGAGGCGCTGCCACCCGGCGGCCGACTGGTCGCCAACACGGTGACGCTGGAGTCCGAAGCGCTGCTGGCGAGTTGGTACCGGCGGCACGGTGGCGAGTTGGTGCGGCTGGCGGTCGCGCACGCCGTTCCGGTGGGAGGCTTCACCGGGTGGCGGCAGGCGATGCCGGTCACGCAGTGGGCGGTGGTGAAGCCTGTGGCACCCGCGGGTCCTCCCGTCGCAGGACGGGACGCTCCCGAACGTGATGGTGACGACGGTCGTCCTGGAGGCGAAGCTCGTCCCGGAGACGAGGCTCGTCCTGGAGGCGAAGCCCGTTCCGGAGACGAGGCTCGTCCTGGAGGCGAAACCCGTTTCGGAGACGACGCCCATCCCAGCGGCGGAGCTCGTCCCGGCGGCGAAGCTCGTCCCGAAGAAGCAGCCCAAGCAGCCCAAGCAGGACACGCAGGAGAAGAAGCTCGATGACCGTCTACTTCATCGGTGCCGGTCCCGGCGCCGCCGACCTGATCACGGTGCGTGGCGCCCGCACCCTCGCCTCCTGCGGCGTCTGCCTGTACGCGGGCAGTCTGGTGCCCCGCGAACTGCTCGCCGAGTGCCCGCCGGACGCCCGCCTGATCGACACCGCGCACCTCAACCTCGACCAGATCACCGAGGAACTCGTCCGCGCGCACGCCGAGGGCCACGACGTCGCCCGCCTGCACTCCGGCGACCCGTCCGTCTTCAGCGCCGTCGCCGAGCAGATGCGCCGCCTGGACGCGGCGGGGATTCCGTACGAGATCGTGCCGGGTGTCCCGGCGTTCGCCGCCGCCGCGGCGGCGCTGGGCCGCGAGCTGACCGTGCCCACGGTCGGCCAGACGGTCATCCTCACCCGCATCGCCCAGCAGGCCACCCCCATGCCCGAGGGCGAGGAACTGGCCACCCTCGGCCGCAGCCGCGCCCTGATCGTGCTGCACCTGGCGGCCCGGTACGTGGACCGCGTGGTGGCCGAACTCGTCCCGCACTACGGCGCCGACTGCCCCGCCGCCGTCGTCGCGATGGCCTCCCGTCCCGACGAACTGGTCCTGCGCGGCACGCTCGCCGACATCGCCGACCAGGTGAAGGCCGCGGGCGTGACCCGTACGGCCGTCATCATGGCGGGCCGCACCCTGGCCGCCGAACAGTTCCCGGACAGCCACCTCTACTCCACGACCCGGGAGCGTCCGCACGCCCCGTGCCGGACGGAGACGGGGACGGGGATGGGGACGGGGATGGGGACGGGGACGGAGACCGGAGAGCCGGGGGCGTAGGGCAGGGCCGCGCGCTCCGGGTCGCACGCGGGCGGACACGGGCGAACGCGCCGGGGCGCGCGCCCGGAGCCGATCGCCCACGCACGCCGCGCGGGACGGCGGACGGTCCGACCCCGGTGGACGGTCCGCCCCCGTCCGGCAGGGGGTGGGCACGTCCCCGTCCGGCAGCGCGTCCGGCAGGGGGCGGGCACGCCACCGTCCTCACCCCGCCCGCCCCACCACCGTCCCCGCCCGGTCGATGCAGATGATGTCCACCGCGACCGGTGCGCCGCGCAGCACGCCCAGCGCCTGTTCGCGGGCGGCGGCGGCCACCAGGTCGCCCAGCGCGACCCCCTCGGCGGCGCACAGTTGCAGCGCGCCCAGCCCGGTGTTGGCCTCGGCGACCGCCGCCGCCAGCTCCTCGCCCGCACCGCCGCGGCGGGCCAGCTCCGCGAGGAAGCCCTTGTCCACCTGGGAACGCGAGGAGTGCAGATCCAGGTGCCCGGCCGCCAGCTTGGAGAGCTTGGCGAAGCCGCCGCAGATGGTGAGGCGGTCCACCGGGTGGCGGCGGATGTACTTCAGGACGGCGCCCGCGAAGTCGCCCATGTCCAGCAACGCGTCCTCCGGCAGCCCGTGCACCGCGACCGCGACCTTCTCGGACGTGGACCCGGTGCACCCCGCGACGTGCGTCCGGCCTGCCGCCCGCGCGACGTCCACGCCGCGCCGGATGGAGTCGATCCAGGCCGAGCAGGAGTACGGCACCACCACACCGGTCGTGCCGAGGATGGACAGGCCGCCCAGGATGCCGAGCCGGGGGTTCCAGGTGCTGCGGGCGATCTCCTCCCCGTGGTCCACGGACACTTCGATCTCCACGTCCCCGGTGCCGCCGTGCCGCGCCGCGACCTCGGCGACGTGGTCCCGCATCATCTGGCGGGGCACCGGGTTCACGGCCGGTTCGCCGACGTCCAGGGGCAGGCCGGGGCGGGTGACCGTGCCCACGCCGGGCCCCGCCCGGAAGACGACACCGGAGCCGGCCGGCAGCACCCGCACCGTCGCCCGTACCAGCGCGCCGTGCGTCACGTCCGGGTCGTCACCGGCGTCCTTGACGATGCCCACCATGGCGCGCCCGTCCGCCAACTCCTCGGCGGCGAGCGCGAAGGCGGGCGTCTGCCCCTTGGGCAGCGTGATCGTCACCGGGTCCGGGAACTCGCCGGTCAGCAGGGCGGTGTACGCGGCGGTGGTGGCCGCCGTGGCGCACGCCCCGGTCGTCCAGCCGTGCCGCAGCCCGGTACGCGCGAGCTGCGCGTCCCGGCCTCCCGTACCCTTCGACTTCGCCTCAGCCATGAAGGAACCCGCAATCGATGACCCCCGCCGCCGATGAACCCCCCATGACGCCCGACGAGCCCCCCAAGGCTCCGGACGAGTCCCCTGTGACGCCCGGCGAGTCCTCTGCGGCGCCTGACGAACGCCCCGCGACGCCCGGCGAGCCCTCTGTGACGCCCGACGAGCCCCTCATGGCGCCCGACACCCCGGATGCGAACGCGTACGAGTCCGGTGCGCCCGCCGCGCACGCTCCGGCGCCCCGACAGGCGCACGCCCCGGCGCGCCAGGACGCGCACGCTCCGGCGCCCCGGCACGCGCACGCGCCGTCACCCCTGGACGCGTACGAACCCGCCGCCCCCCGCCACGTCCTCATCCTCGGCGGCACCACGGAAGCCCGGCGCCTCGCGGCCGTGCTGGCCGAGCGGGCGCCCGCGCTGCGCGTCACGAGTTCGCTGGCGGGCCGGGTCGCCGCGCCGCGGCTGCCCGCCGGGGAGGTGCGCGTCGGTGGTTTCGGGGGCCCGGAGGGCCTCGCACGCTGGCTGCGCGAGCACGCGGTGGACGCGCTCATCGACGCCACCCATCCTTTCGCCGGCACGATCAGTTCGAATGCGGCGCGGGCCGCCGCCACGGCCCATGTTCCCCTGCTCGCGCTGCGGCGGCCCGGTTGGGTCCCGGGCGAGGGCGACCGCTGGCACCCGGTCGGCTCCCTGGAGGAGGCCGCCGCGCTGCTGCCCTCCCTGGGCGAGCGGATCTTCCTCACCACCGGGCGCATGGGCCTGGCGGCCTTTGCGCACCTCACCGAGCCCTGGTTCCTCGTCCGCTCGGTGGACCCGCCCGAGGCCCCGCACCCGCCCCGCATGGAGACGCTGCTCGCCCGCGGCCCCTTCACCCTCGACGACGAGCGGGAACTGCTGCGCCGCCACCGCGTGGACGTCCTCGTCACCAAGGACAGCGGCGGCACCGCCACCGCCCCCAAACTCACCGCCGCCCGCGAGGCGGGCATCCCCGTCGTCATCGTCCGCCGCCCGCCCCCGCCCCCGGGCGTCCCGGTCGCGACCGACCCGGACGAGGCGGTGGCGTGGCTGACGGGCCTGGCGGGCGAGGAGCGGACCTGACGGGTTTTCGACGGGTCTGACGGGCCTGGGGCCTGTCAGGCTGAGCGGCGCTCTAGGAACGCGGCGCTACAGGATCGAATCGGCGGTCCGGCAAATCCAAGCCCGTCCGGCGATTGAGGACAACGCCCCCGGCGTTCACCGGCACCCAAAATTCCCCCCACCGCCCGCCCCAGAGCCCGTACCCGCGCTCGTCGGGGTGTCCTCAAACGCCGGACGGGCTGGGATGGGCGAGCCCCGGCCGAACATTGCAGGCCCTGCCCCCTGACGCCGTCGAACGAGTGCGACACGTCGTCAGTCCGTCACCGTGTCCTCGACCGCCGGACGGGCCGGAAGTGGCGGGGCCGGGGAAGACCCCAGGTCACCCCCGGCCGGCGCGCCCGCTCACCGCTCCGGATACCGCCGCGGCGTCCAGACGACCTCCCCGCCGTCGCCCCGCCGCACGGCCTGCGTCTGGGACGAGCCGATCAGCAGCAGCGTCCGCATATCGACCTGCTCGGGATCGAGGTCGGCGAGCCGGACGACGCGGACCGACTCCTCGGGGCCGCCCACATCGCGGGCCATGACCACCGGCGTGTCCGGGGCGCGGTGCTCCAGGAGCAGGGCGCGCGCCTTGCCGACCTGCCAGGTGCGGCTGCGCGAGCCGGGGTTGTACAGGGCCAGCACCAGGTCCGCGGCGACCGCCGAACGCAGCCGGTCGGCGATGACGTCCCAGGGCTTGAGGCGGTCGGAGAGGGAGATCACCGCGTAGTCGTGGCCGAGCGGTGCGCCGGCGCGCGCCGCCGCGGCGTGCGCGGCCGTCATGCCCGGCACGATCCGTACGGGCACGTCGCGGTACGGGCCCTCGCAGGCCACCTCCAGGACGGCGGAGGCCATCGCGAACACGCCCGGGTCACCGGACGACACCACGGCCACCCGCCGCCCCTGACGGGCGAGGTCGAGCGCGAACTCGGCGCGCTCGGACTCCACCTTGTTGTCCGAACCGTGCCGCCGCTGCCCGGGGCGTACGGGCACCCGGTTCAGGTACGTCGTGTAGCCGACCAGCTCGTCGGCGGCGGCCAGCACGCCGCGCGCCTCGGGCGTCAGCCACTGCGGACCGGCCGGGCCCAGCCCGACCACCGTGACCTCGCCGCGTCCCTCGGACGGCGTGCGGTCCGCGTCCACCCGGCTGGGCAGCACGGCCACCGAGAAGTACGGCACCGTCTCCGGGTCCACGTCGGCGAGCGGCGCGGTGCGCTCGGCGTCCATCGTGGCGCGCTCCACGTACCGCGCGTCCGGCAGCCGGCCCGCGCGCTCCAGCGCCCGGCGCACGGTCGGGAACGTGCGCCCCAGCTTCATCACGACCGCCGAGTCCGTACCGGCCAGCCGCGCCGTCAGCTCCCCCTCGGGCAGCGTGCCCGGCAGGATCGTCAGGATCTCCTCGCCCTCGACCAGCGGCGCGCCCAGCCGCGCTGCGGCGGCGCTGACGGAGGTGACGCCCGGGACGACCTCGGTCGGGTAGCGGTCGGCCAGCCGCTTGTGCATGTGCATGTACGAGCCGTAGAAGAGCGGGTCGCCCTCGGCGAGTACGGCGACCGTGCGCCCGGCATCCAGGTGCGCGGCCAGCCGGGCCGCGGCCTCGGCGTAGAACTCCTCCATGGCGCCCTTGTAGCCGCCCGGGTGGTCGGTGGTCTCCGTGGTGAGCGGGTAGACCAGCGGTTCCTCGATGTGGTCGGAGCGCAGGTGCTTCTCGGCGATGGAGCGCGCGATGGACCGCCCGTGCCGCGCACTGTGGTACGCGACGACGTCCGCCTCGGCGATGACCTCCACGGCCCGCACGGTCATCAACGACGGGTCGCCGGGGCCCAGACCGACGCCGTACAGGCGACCGGTGGCCCGCTCCGGGGCGCCGCCGGACGACTGCCCGTCGGATGTCCGCTCGCCGGACGGCTGCCCGTCGGATGCCCGCCCGTCGGCCGACCTCCCGCCGGACGACCGCTCGTCACCGGCGGTCTGCCGCGGGTCGGCGCCCGGCGTGGGCTGCCCGGGGCTCGCGGCCCGCTGCCGGCCGTCCTCGGGGGACAGGTGCTGCTCGCTCACTCTTCCTCGCTCGCTATCGCGTTGATCGCGGCGGCGGCGATGGCGCTGCCGCCGCGCCGACCGCGTACTACCAGGTAGTCCAGACGGGAGGGGTGCGCGGCGAGCGCGTCCTTGGACTCGGCGGCGCCGATGAAGCCCACCGGCACGCCGATGACCGCGGCCGGCCGGGGCGCCCCCTCTTCGATCATCTCCAGCAGCCGGAACAGCGCGGTCGGCGCGTTGCCCACGGCCACCACGGCCCCCTCCATGCGCTCCCGCCACAGTTCCAGTGCTGCCGCGCTGCGCGTCGTCCCCATACGGGCGGCGAGGTCGGGCACCCGGGGGTCGGCGAGCGTGCACAGCACCTCGTTGTCGGCGGGCAGCCGCTTACGGGTGACGCCGCTGGCGACCATGTTGGCGTCGCACAGGATGGGCGCGCCGCCCCGCAGCGCCTTACGGGCGCGGGCCACCACCTCGGGCGTGTACGAGAGGTCGCGGACGAGATCGACCATCCCGCAGGCGTGGATCATCCGGACCGCGACCTGGCTGACGTCCGCGGGCAGCCCCGCGAGGTCCGACTCGGCGCGGATGGTGGCAAAGGACTGGCGGTAGATCTCCGCCCCGTCCTTCTCGTACTCGAACACTGGGCCCTCGTTCATCTCGTTCCCGCGTCTGTTCCGCTGCTGCGCTGTTCCGCTGTGCCGCGGCGCGATTCCTGGTTTTCCTGCGTGTGGGGTGGCTTTCCCGTGGCGCGTGGGGGCGTCGGGGAGGTGGCCGGGGGGTGATGGGGTGTGGTCATGGTGGTCACGTGCGCGTCCCGTGGCGCGCCGCGCCGATCGCGCGGGCGAGGCCGGCCGGGTCGGAGAGGGGGAGCGGGCCGGGGGCCGTACTCGCCTCCGGTCCGGCCTTCGTCTCCGTCCCCGCCTTTGCTCCCGTCCCCGCCTTTGCTCCGGTCCCGGTCCCCGTCCCGGCTCCGGACCGTACGGACACTTGGTAGCCGCCGTCGCCGGTCGCCAGCACATCGACCCAGGCGCCGTGGGGATGCCCGCAGCGCCGGGCACAGCCGGACCAGTGGACGGGGAGGAGCGTGCCGTACGCGTACATGTCGGACGCGGACGTGCCGGACGCGGACGTGCCGGATACGGACGTGCCGGACGCTGACGAGGACGCGTCGGCCACCGGGGCCGCCATCGTCGCGATCGCCGCCTCTCCGTCAGCCGCCGCGGTCTCCGCGATCGCCGTCTCCGCGATCGCGGCCTCCGCGTCGGCCCGTACGTCCGACAGCGACTTGGCGCAGCCGGGCAGGCCCGTGCAGGCGCCGGTGCCGCGCCAGGGCGAGCGCGGGTCGGTGATCAGTCCCGCGTCGGCCAGCTGGCGCAGCCGGGGGCCCGCCGTCTCCGGGGACAGCCCCGGGACCAGCACGCCGCGCCACGGCGTGAGCCGCAGCTCACCGGCACCGTCCCGGGCGGCGACGGCACACAGCAGCCGCCACTGCGCCACGGACAGGCGACCGAGCGGTACGAGAACGGAGAGGGCCCGGCGCCCGTCCGGCGCCTCGACGAGACCGGGCGCGGGGACGGCGGCCGACGCGTGGGCGGACGGCGCCTGCGCGGACGAAGCGTGCGCGGACGAAGCGTGCGCGGACGAAGGGCGGGCGGACGAAGTGAAGGCGACCGGGGACGCGGGCTCGCGCGCGGGGTCGGCGGAGGTTCCGTGCGCCGGGGTACGCGCCGGCGTGTGCCGGGGCATGCCCGCCGGCGCGGACGGCTCCACGTAATGGGCCGCGATCCCCGTACGGGTCAGGTGCGCGGCGAGCGCCCGCGCGGTCAGGGCGTGTTCGGCGGGCAGTTCGCGCACCCGCCAGGCCCCCGTACCGGCCGAGCGCGCGGCGGCGAGGAACGCCTCGGCGGCGGCGAGCGCGGCACGCGGCACGTCCGCCTCCGCGATCCGCAGGGCGGCGGGGTCGGCCCCGACCCGCAGCAGCACCGCCCCCGGGGCCGTCCCCGCCTCTGCGACCAAGCTCACATCGGGTCCGAGCGCCGTCACGTCCCCCCGGCCGTCGTCCAGCGCGAACAGGAACCGCCCCGACAACTCCACCGCGGTCTCACTCGCGCACAGCAGCGCGTCCAGCCGCCGGGCCCACAACTGCACGTCCGCGGAACGTACTTCGGCGTCCTCCGTGCCACCCCAGGCGCCGTACGCGTCCAGCCCGGCCGGCGGCGAGGCCAGGATGTTGCGCACCCGCTCGTGCCGGGGCGAGGGCAGCAGCCCGGCCGCGTCCAGCAGTTCCGCCAGTTCGCGATCGCACCCGTCACCGAGGCCGCGCAGCTCCAGATTGCCGCGCGAGGTGAGGGAGAGGTGTCCGTCGCCCAGCCGCTCGGCCGCGTCGGCCAACACCTCGCCCTGATGCGCCGTCAGCAGCCCGGCCGGTATGCGGATTCGCGCCAGGAAACCGTCATTCGCCGCGTGCAGCCGCAGCGCGCCCGGGCAGGCGTCACCGCGGTCCCGTATGGGCGGTTCGTCCCGTTGGGGGGAGATAGAGGGGGAAGGCGGCATGGCGGCGAGCATACCGACGATGCCCGAACCCGCATCCCCATGCCGTACCCCAACGGGACACCCGACCCGGGCCCGACCCGGCCCCCGCCCGCGCCCGAAAACCCGCCCGGCCCCCGCCTGGCTTCGATCCGCACCCGGAAACCCACCCAGCCCCGATCCGCACTCAGAAACTCACCGCTCGCCCCCACCCGCCACCCGCGAGCCCGGCCCGGCCCCCGGCGCCGCGACGTGCCGCATCCGGCGAACGGCCCCCCGCCCATCACCCCGCGCCCCGGAACGGCACCCGGCGCCCCGGAACGGCGCCCCACCCCCCGGAACGTCCCCCGCGCCCCGCCCCCGCCCCACCGCCACTTCCCCGCCCGCCACCGCCTGCGCTTACTATGCACGTCGGTGGGTCAGCTGGCCCGCCGAGACGCCAGCGACGGCGCCAGGGAGGAAGCCCGGTGAGAATCCGGCGCGGTCCCGCCACTGTGAGCCCGGCCACCGCCGGGTGAGCCAGGAACTCCCGCCGTCCTTTTACCGCCCGGGGCGCGGACCCCGAGGAAGGCCAGACGCCGCCATGATCCTGCTGCTGTCGACGTCCGACACCGACCTGCTGAGCGCCCGCGCCGCCGCGGGCCCGGTGCCGTACCGGCTCGCCAACCCCGCCCGCCTGGACCTGGCGGAACTCCCCGCGCTCCTGGAAGGCACCGACCTGGTCGTCGTCCGCCTCCTGGGCGGGCTGCGCGCCTGGCAGGAGGGCATCGACCTGCTCCTCGCCCAGGACCGCCCGGTCGTGGTGCTCACCGGTGAGCAGGCGCCGGACGCCCAGCTCATGGAGGCGTCCACGGTCCCGATCGGCATCGCCGCCGAGGCGCACGCCTACCTGGCGCACGGCGGTCCGGCCAACCTCGACCAGCTCGGCCGCTTCCTGTCCGACACCGTGCTGCTGACCGGCCACGGCTTCGAGCCGCCGGCCGCCGCGCCGACCTGGGGCCCGCTGGAGCGCGAGGCCGTCGCCGAGGTGCCCGGGGACGCCCCGCTGATCGCGGTGCTCTACTACCGCGCCCACCACATGAGCGGCAACACCGGCTTCGTGGACGCGCTGTGCGGCCAGATCGAGCGGGCCGGCGCCCGCGCGCTGCCGCTGTTCGTCGCCTCGCTGCGGGCGCCCGAGCCGGAGCTGATCGACGCGCTGCGGCCCGCCGACGCCATCGTCACCACCGTCCTGGCCGCCGGCGGCACCAAGCCCGCCGCCGCCTCGGCGGGCGGCGACGACGAGTCCTGGGACGCGGGCGCGCTGGCCGCCCTGGACGTGCCGATCCTCCAGGCGCTGTGCCTGACGGGTTCGCGCGCCGCCTGGGAGGAGAACGACGAGGGCCTGTCGCCGCTGGACGCGGCCAGCCAGATCGCGGTGCCCGAGTTCGACGGCCGCCTGATCACCGTCCCGTTCTCCTTCAAGGAGGTGGACGAGGACGGCCTGCCCGTCTACGTCGCCGACCCCGAGCGCGCCGCCCGCGTCGCCGGCATCGCCGTGCGCCACGCCCGGCTGCGCCACGTCCCGGCCGCCGAGAAGCGCCTCGCCCTGGTCCTGTCCGCGTACCCGACCAAGCACTCCCGCATCGGCAACGCGGTCGGCCTGGACACCCCCGCCAGCGCCGTCGCCCTGCTGCGCCGGCTGCGCGCGGAGGGCTACGACTTCGGTCCGGAGACCGGCCCCGACGCGGTGCCCGGCCTGGAGTCCGGCGACGGCGACGAGATGATCCGCGCCCTGATCGAGGCCGGTGGCCACGACCAGGAGTGGCTGACGGACGAGCAGCTCGCCCGCAACCCCGTCCGCATCCCGGCCGCCGACTACAAGCGCTGGTACGCCACCCTCCCCGCCGAACTGCGCGAGGCCGTCGAGGAGCACTGGGGCCCGGCGCCCGGCGAGATGTTCCTGGACCGCAGCCGCAACCCGGAGGGCGACATCGTGCTCGCCGCCCTGCGGCGCGGCAACCTGCTGATCCTCATCCAGCCCCCGCGCGGCTTCGGCGAGAACCCGATCGCGATCTACCACGACCCCGACCTGCCGCCCTCGCACCACTACCTGGCCGCCTACCGCTGGATCGCCGCCTCCCAGGAGGACGGCGGCTTCGGCGCCCACGCCATGGTCCACCTGGGCAAGCACGGCAACCTGGAGTGGCTGCCCGGCAAGAACGCCGGCCTGTCCGCCGCCTGCGGCCCGGACGCCGCCCTCGGCGACCTGCCCCTGATCTACCCGTTCCTGGTCAACGACCCGGGCGAGGGCACCCAGGCCAAGCGCCGCGTGCACGCGACCCTCGTCGACCACCTCGTCCCGCCGATGGCCCGCGCCGAGTCCTACGGCGACATCGCGCGCCTGGAACAGCTCCTGGACGAGTACGCGGCCATCTCCTCCATGGACCCGGCCAAGCTGCCCGCCATCCGCGCCCAGATCTGGACGCTGATCCAGGCCGCCAAGCTGGACCACGACCTGGGCATGGAGGAGCGCCCGGACGACGAGGGCTTCGACGACTTCCTCCTCCACGTCGACGGCTGGCTGTGCGAGGTCAAGGACGCGCAGATCCGCGACGGCCTGCACGTCCTGGGCGGCGCCCCGCAGGGCGAGGCCCGGGTCAACCTGGTCCTGGCGATCCTGCGCGCCCGCCAGATCTGGGGCGGCACCTCCGCGCTGCCGGGCCTGCGCGAGGCGCTGGGCCTGGACGAGTCCGCGGCCACCCGCACCACCGCCGACGAGACGGAGGAGCGCGCCCGCGCCCTCGTCCAGGCGATGGACGACGCGTCCTGGGACCTGGCCGCCCTCGACGAGGTCACCCGCGACCTGCCCGAGGCACAGCGCGAGCCCGTCGCCGCGATCCTGGCCTTCGCCGCCCGCGAGGTGGTGCCGCGGCTCGCCGCCACCACCGACGAGATCGACCACGCCGTGCACGCCCTGAACGGCGGCTTCGTCCCGGCGGGCCCGTCCGGCTCGCCGCTGCGCGGCCTGGTCAACGTGCTGCCGACCGGCCGCAACTTCTACTCCGTCGACCCCAAGGCCGTCCCCAGCCGCCTGGCCTGGGAGACCGGCCAGGCGCTGGCCGACTCCCTCCTGGAGCGCTACCGCACCGACCACGGCGACTGGCCCACCTCCGTCGGCCTGTCCCTGTGGGGCACCAGCGCCATGCGCACCTCGGGTGACGACGTCGCCGAGGCGCTGGCCCTGCTGGGCGTCCGCCCCGTCTGGGACGACGCCTCCCGCCGCGTCACCGGCCTCGAAGCGATCCCGCTGGACGAACTGGGCCGCCCGCGCATCGACGTCACCTTGCGCATCAGTGGCTTCTTCCGCGACGCGTTCCCGCACGTCATCGGCCTCCTGGACGACGCCGTGCGGCTGGCGGCCGACCTGGACGAGCCCGCCGAGTCCAACTTCGTCCGCGCCCACGCCCAGGCCGACCTGGCCGCGCACGGCGACGAGCGGCGCGCCACCACCCGCATCTTCGGCTCCCGCCCCGGCACGTACGGCGCGGGCCTGCTCCAGCTCATCGACAGCCGCGACTGGCGCACCGACGCGGACCTCGCCGAGGTCTACACGGTGTGGGGCGGTTACGCGTACGGGCGCGGGCTGGAGGGCCGCCCGGCCCGCGAGGAAATGGAGAGCGCGTACAAGCGGATCGCGGTCGCGGCGAAGAACACCGACACCCGCGAACACGACATCGCCGACTCCGACGACTACTTCCAGTACCACGGCGGCATGGTCGCCACCGTCCGCGCGCTCAAGGGCACCGCCCCCGAGGCATACATCGGCGACAGCACCCGCCCGGAGACTGTCCGCACCCGCACGCTCGTCGAGGAGACCTCCCGCGTCTTCCGCGCCCGCGTGGTCAACCCGCGCTGGATCGAGGCGATGCGCCGCCACGGCTACAAGGGCGCGTTCGAGCTGGCCGCGACGGTGGACTACCTCTTCGGTTACGACGCCACGACCGGCGTCGTCGCCGACTGGATGTACGACAAGCTCGCCCAGACCTACGTCCTGGACCCGGAGAACCGCGCCTTCCTCCAGGAGGCCAACCCCTGGGCCCTGCACGGCATCGCCGAGCGCCTGCTGGAGGCCGAGTCGCGCGGCATGTGGGCCAAGCCCGACGCCGACACGCTGGCCGCGCTGCGCGAGGCGTTCCTGGAGACGGAGGGCGACCTGGAGGGCGGCGAGGACTGACCCCGCCCGTCGTGGGGGGGGGGTTTCGACGAAAAAACCCCACCCACGCCCCCCCCCTGCGCCCCCACCACCACCCCAAACGCCCCCCC